>CAMOCC010000003.1 GCA_946610035.1 uncultured Verrucomicrobiota bacterium | reverse complement strand
GACCCCCTGTAGGGTGGCCCTGTAGTGAACGGATCGCTTGCAGGGGGTTGCGTCGATGCAGCATTTGATTGCTTTCGCTGCGGGGAGTTTCGGAGTTTGGGAGAACGCGTCTGAATTTCAAGTTCTCCAAAACTCCAGAACTCCAAGTAGCGAAAGCAATGGCTTGGAATTATAGTTAAGTTACAGGCAAGAACGTTTAGGGGGCAACGCGGCTGGAAGCCGCGTCTCCATGGGAGAGGCCGAGCATCCCGCCGCGCTACAGGGGGTTGCGTCGCTCCGTCGACGCAGGCGCAAACACATATACGCCAATATATGCGCTATGCGCAGATGCGGGCACTTTGCTGCATCCTTGCATAAATCGCCCGTTGCACCCCTTCGCACTCATTTCATCAAAGAATCCACCACACGGACGCGCTGTTTTGATATAATACAGAAACTGAGCAAGGAGAAATCGGCACAATGCAAGTGAAGACGACAAAAGAAGGCGAACGACTTACCGTGGCAATCGACGGCAGCATAGACACGGTTACGGCGCCGACGCTTGAATCCTCATTCGACGCCACCGGCGCGAAGGAGATCGTGTTCGACATAACGAACGTCGAGTACGTCTCATCCGCCGGACTCAGGGTCTTCCTGGCGACCCACAAGGCGCTGTCCGCCGCCGGCGGAAAGCTGACCATCGTCGGCGCATCCCCTTCCGTCTCGAACGTGATCAGGATAACCGGGTTCTCGAAAATCTTCAACATGGCATGAACTACACATACCGCAAGCTTCGTGCGTTGATCTGGACCGGGGCGGCGATCGCCTCGGCTGCGGCGTACTTCACCGCGGACACCGTGGAGTCCGGCCTCGCGCGCGACCGCCTGGAGGCGGAGTTCGAGCCCGGACTCGGGAACATCCGCAGCGAGGTGCTCGTCGCCGCCAACTCCACGCTCTACTACATCGCGAACCGAATCGCCTCGTCCGGCGTCACTGTCTCCAACGCAACGTCGAAGCTTGCGGTCGAACTGGCCGGGACGTACGGCCTCGACGAGGTCAACTTCGCAGACATGGAGGGCGTCATCAGGGCGTCCACGCATCCGGAGCAGATCGGGTATTACATGGGGACGGACCCCGACAAGACGAAGGCGGCGGGATTCCTCTCCCTCCTTTCCGACATGCAGTGGTACGACCAGCCGCCGCGGACGAGCGTCCAGGCCGACGGCGTATACAGGAAGTTCTGCGGCGTACGGCTCGGGGACGGACTCCTCCAGGTCGGAATCAACTACAAAAGGCTCTCCGCCGAAATGCGCCAGCATTTCGCGGACGTCTGCTGCGACTGGGCGGTGGCCGGCGACGGATGGTACATCCTGGCCTACGCAGCGACAAAAAAGGTTGTTTCGAACGGCGACCCGCAATCGAACTTCACGCCAGGCGCGGACGTCCCGGCGAAGACGCTCTACGACCTCGGCTTCACGGACGAGATGCTCTCATACGGTCCGGAGAGGACGTTCACGTTGACGACCGGCGGGCGCCGCGTGTACTGCAGGGCGTCCCTGATTCCGGAGTCCGGACATATCGCATGCATGTGCCTTCCGGAATCCATCATGGTGCGGGGGCGGAGAGTCTCGGTCGGGACGATGACGTTCATCCTTCTGTCCGTCATCTTCACCGTCGCAGCCTGCGCACTCAGGGCGGTCACCCTGCGCGAGCGCGCGGAGGAGAGCCGGAGCGAAGAGGATCGACGGCGTGCGAAGGACATGGCACTCGCCGCATCCATACAGGCGACGTGCCTACCAGGCACCTTCCCGCCCTTCCCTCATCTCGCGGACATGCTGGACATCTTCGCTCGCATGACGCCTGCGCGCGAGGTCGGGGGCGACTTCTACGACTTCTACTTCGTCGGACCGAACAGGATCGCCATTGTCATTGCGGACGTATCGGGCAAGGGAGTCCCGGCGGCGATGTTCATGATGCGCGCAAAGGCGACGATCAACGACGGACTTTCATCGGACGCGAAGCCGCTGAACGAAATCGTCGCCGACGTCAACGGCCAACTTGCCTCCGGGAACGAGGCGAACATGTTCGTCACCGCGTGGATCGGCGTCGTCAACGTCGAGACGGGAGAGCTGGAGTATGTGAACTGCGGACACCTCCCGCCGGTCCTAAGATCTCACACCGGCGCTCTCCGCACCCTCGACGAGACGTCCGGCCCGGCGCTGGCCGCGATTGAGGGCGTGCCCTACTCGTCGGAGAAGTTCAAGCTCTCGCCCGGCGACACGCTCTACCTGTACACGGACGGCGTGACGGAATCCCGCTCGAAGACCGACATGTTCGGCGACGCAAGGATGATGTCCGCCATCGAAAAGTCTGGCACAACCGCAAAGGATGTATGCGACAGCGTGACAGAGGCCGTCGACAGCTTCTCCAGCGGCACACCGCAGGCGGACGACATCACGATGCTCGCGCTTGTGTTCAACGGCGCAAAAAAGACGTTCGCAGCGACCACGGACGGCCTGCGCGCCGCTACGGAGCACCTGAGGGGCTTCTGCGGCGACCCGGACGCGGCAATCGTCATTGACGAAATCGCGTCGAATATCGTGCGCTATTCCGGAGCTGCGTCATTCGACGTCGAATACCTGTTCGCGAACGGACGGTTCAAATTGGTCTTCTCCGATTCCGGGCGGGCGTTCAATCCGCTTGAGGCCCCGGAACCGGACGTCAACGCGCCGGAGGAGGAGCGATCCATCGGCGGACTTGGCATTTTCCTCGTGAAGAGGATGTCCGAAAGCCTGGACTACCGGCGCGAGGGCGGAAGGAACATCCTGACCGTCGTCCTCGCCCCTAAATGCTCCAGCCTTTGATGCCAAGCGTCCTGCACACCTCCGAAACAAGGAGAACGAGCATCAGCACCGGGGCGAAGAACTTCACGAAGAATATGTAGATGCCCTTCGCCTTGAATGGCTGGCCGCAAGCCTCCACCTCGTCCGTGACGACCTTCGGCTTCATGATCCAGCCGATTGCAACGCACGTGAACAGTGCGACTATCGGCATGAACACGGAGTTCGTGATGAAGTCGAAGAAGTCGAGGAACTGGAGCCCGTCCTTCGAGAGGATCCCGGCGAAGAGCCTTATGTCGCCCCACGCTCCGTATCCGAGGGCGGAGAACGTCGAAAGGAAGAGTATCAGCGCGCCGATGAAGAACGTCGCCGGCTTGCGGCGGATCTCCAGGAGGTCGCACACGGAGGCGACGCATGCCTCGTAGAGCGATATGGCGGAGGTTAGCGCGGCGAATATGACGAGTCCGAAGAACGCCATTCCGAGCCACGCGCCCGCCTTGCCGATCGTCGCGAAGACCTTTGGAAGCGTGATGAACATGAGACCGGGTCCGGCGTTCATCGCCTCCTTGACTGGCGTCCCCGTCTTGACGGCGAACATGTAGACGACCGGGATGATCATGAGACCTGCGATGACGGCGATTATCGTGTCGAACACCTCGATGCGGCGGACGCACTTCTCTATCGAGTCCTCCCTGCGCATGTACGAGCCGTATGTTATCATGATCCCCATTGCGAGCGAAAGCGAATAGAACATCTGCCCGAGCGCACCGAGGATCGTCTTCGCAAGCCTGGCGAACGAGAAGTGCCCGTCGGGCCCGGCAAGGGCGTCAAGGCTCGGCACGAGGTAGTATTTCAGGCCTTCGCCAGATCCGGGGAGGAAGACGACATAGAGCGAGATCGCCAGCGCCAGCACGAAAAGGAACGGCATCATGACGAGATTGGACTTCTCGATGCCGTTCTTGACGCCGAGCACGATCACGCCCGCGCATATCAGGACGAAGACGCAGCCGTAGGCGAAAGGCGCGAAGTTGGCGGTTATGAATCCGTTGAAGAACGCACCCGCGCCCGCCGCATCGCCGGCGAGCTCCGGCGGAACCGCGCCCGTAAGCGCAATCCTCGCGTATGTGACGAAGTATTTGACGACCCATCCGCCTATGACGCAGTAGTAAGGCACTATCAGCACCGGGACGAGCGTCCCGAGGAAGCCGACGAACCCCCACCCCCGGTGCATCCTCGAATACGCCGTGAGAGGCGCCTGCCGCGTGAGACGTCCAACGGAGATCTCCGTCACCATGAGCGTGAAGCCAAGCGTCACGACGAGCGCAAGGTATACGACGATGAACGTGCCGCCGCCGTATTGCGCGGCAAGGTACGGAAACCTCCAGAGGTTGCCGAGGCCGATGGCGGACGCCGCGGCGGCGAGGATGAATGCGAGCTGGCCGGACCAGCTGGATCGTTTTGTTTCGGTCATGGTGGATATGCAATCACATTGTTCCGGTTCTCTGCCCGTCGCCGCACGTCGAGGCGCGGTTGCGCCGTGACAGTCCAAGCCACACGCGAAGAAGCTCCGAATCGCTCCACGCCTGCGCCGTGCAGCCCTTCTGCGCATGCGGCGCGTCGCCGTCCGCATTCTCGCTCAGGTGCCCGATGCAACCTGCGTTCAGGTTCTCAACTGCGCCGGAGAGGAGATCGAGCGCGACTTCCACTGAAGCGGCGCCTGTCATGACGAGCGCCTCCGCCCAGAGCGGGAACGGCCACACCCAGACTGTCCCGTTGTGGTATGCGGGCTTCCTCGAGGTATCCTCGTCTCCTGCGTACACGCCGCGGTAGAGCGGATGCGACGCGTTGAGCGAGCGGATGCCGCCGGGGACGAGAAGCTCCTCGGTCGCGTTGAGGATCGAGGCGTCGTCGACGATTCCGAGCGTTACGAGGAAAAGCTGGTTCGGACGGATCGTATCCTCCGGCTTGGCCTTCGACGCGACTTCGCCTTCGGGCGCGGCAAGGCAGTCGTAGTAGCCTGCGCCGTCCGGACGCTTGAAGAACTTCACGACGGACGCCTTCGCCTTCTCGGCCATGGCGTCGCGTCCGAGGTACCTGAGGGCGGATATCCAGAGCGCCTGGATTTCGACGGGATAGCCGACGCGCGGAGTGCATGCCGGATAGTTCGTGTCCATCCACGTGAAGTGCGACGGCGACCAGACTAGGCCGGACGACGGATCGACCTTGATGCCGTTGGGCGTCCCCTTTATGTAGTTGTCGACGAGCGATTCGCACGTCTTGCGCAGGAAGGCGATGCCGCCGTCCTCCTCCTCGAACTGGAACACGCCCTGCGATACGCCGTCCGCTCCGTCAGCCGAGGCGGGGGCGTCAGCCCCCCGCAGGGCCGCCTCCAGCTCCTGGACGCAGCGTATGAACCACAGCTGCGCGTCGGTGGTGTCGCGGTTGCCCGCCTTGTCGCCGTAGATGATGTTTGGCAGAGTCCCGTTTTCCTCGAAGGCGGCGAACGCCCTGAGTATCTCCATTGACTCCTTGATCCTGCCGGACGCGATCATGCCGCGCATGAAAATGAAGGTGTCGCGTCCCCAGTCGAGGAACCACGGATAGCCTGCTATGACAGTCTTCAGGTCGTCCCTCTTCACGATGAAGAGGTCCAGGGACGACTTGAGCGCCTCGGCAATCGGGATCGCTCCGGACTGCTCCGTGCAGCGCAGGACGTATTCGCCGTCGAAGAAGACGGGCCTTTCGGACGACGGGTTGAGCTCGCCCGTAAGCGTCACCGTCTCGCCCACCTTGAGGTCCGCCGACACCCATCCCGGGCTGTAGAGGTCGCCGGACGGATCCTGTCCGCGCGCGGCCTCCTCGGGGTGCCCGACGTTGTATTCCCACTGCGGCTCGTGGTGGTATTCGCCGCCTTCCACCGTCATCACGAACTTGCCGTCGTAGGGGGCGAAGGCGAAGCCGCGGGGAAACGCCGACGAGGCCTCCGGGAAGCGCTGCTCAAGTCCGGTGTACGCCTTCGTCACGGAGTGGAAGCTTCGCCACTCCATGTCGGGACGGAACACGAGGCGTACCTGGTCGCCGACATCCTCCTCGCCTGCCGCGACCCTCGTCACCTTGAGCCGCGCGGCGTTCACGCCCTGTCCGAGCGACACCTCGAAGACGAACGACGTCGTCTTGCCCATGCCGCACGGCACGAGGAAGACCCAGCGCGCGCAGCGTCCCGCCGGATCGGCGGTGAAGGACGTGACGCACTTCCTGTCGAACTCGCGCATGTACCCTTCGCGCTGGAGCCAGCAGCGCGTCCGCGCCCAGAGGTTGAGCCTGTCCGACGGACACGATGGATTCGGATTCGCCGCGAGGATGGCGTCGTACTGGCTGCGGATCTCGCCCCATCCGACGCGCATCTGCGAGGCCGCGCCGGCGCCGTTGGAAAGGACGGTGCGCCAGTCGTCGTGGCTTCTCACGTCGTCCCCGGAAAGCGTCAGCTTCATCCTGGCGGACTCGTGGCGCGGCGGGATGAGGAACGTCGACTGCACGCGCTGGGGCTTGCCGCCCGTCGGGTAGACGACCATCATGAAAAGGAGCCTGCGGCACTGCGTGCCGTCCCCCTTGTAGTGGGGCGCGTCGAATATCGCCATGTACTTGCCGGCTATGTTGCGCGCACGGTATACGCGCAGCGTCTTCCCGGTGGCCGGGTCGATGACGCGCATGCGGAAATGGTACGGCGCCGAGACCGCGACCCACTGGTCCTCCGGGACGACGACCTCGCGGTTGACGTCGCGCGGGAACTTCCAGTGGAAGAAGTGCCCGACCTTCGGGTTCCCGACGGGCTTGACGATCTTGATGATCGTATCCGGGTCGATTTCGCCCGCCACAGGCACGCCGTCGGCGTCGACGGGGAGGCTCGGGACCTCCTTGGCGACGGGCTTGAGGCAGAGGACCTGCCCCGGCTGGAGGTGGACGGGGCCCGTCAGCGAGACGTACCGCTCCGTCACGATGTCGAACGCCTCCTTTTCCGGGAAGCTGTTCAGGTCCCATTCAATCGCCGCCGGGCGTCCGCAGTCGAGGTTCGCGAGGAGGAGGAGCTTCACGGGCTCGGAGCTTCCGTCGCCATTGTCGACGGCGCACTCCCTGACGACGGCCAGCGTGTTGCCGGCGCCTCGCGTGACGACCTCGAGGTGACTGGAGCCGGCGAAGCAGGGATCGGTGTCGAGGATGTAGTTCAGCCTCGAAATAAGCTCCACCATGTTGTCCTTCGCGCCCCAGTTGAGGTCGTTGCGTCCGTGGACGTCGATCTTCTCCTTGCAGAACCACTCCACGCCGTTCGCGATCCCCCAGGCTCCCTGCCAGCTGAGGAGCGCCGCCAGCTGGACGCGAAGCTTGGCGTACGTCACGCCGTTCTTCGCAAGCCTGTCGTTGTCGTGCGTCTCGGCGAAGTGCACGAGCGTCCCGTACTTTTCGCTTCGCGCGGCGGCCTGCGGGAGGTACCACTCGAAGGCGCCGCGGTCGTAGGTCTGGAATATCTCGGAGTACGCCCAGTCGAGATTCGATTCGGAAAGGAGCCTGTCCGTCACCGCCAGATCCCCGCCCAGCCCCTCAAGCATGAATATCGTATCGGGGTATTCTTCGCGAACGCGCGCTACGATGTACTCCCACGTGTCGGCGGGGATCATGTATCCGGCGTCGCACCGGAACCCGTCAACGCCCTTGCGGCACCAGAAGAGGAACACGTCGGCCATGTACGCGCGCAGCTCCGGGTTGCTGTAGTCGAGCTCCACGAGGTCGGCCCACTTCACGCCCCACGCGCCAGGCGACACGAAGCGTCCGTCCGCCTCGCGGTGGAACCAGTCGGGATGGTGCGTCTGCAGCGCCGAGGCCCACCCCGTGTGGTTCGCGGGGAGGTCGACGAGGAAGAGCCCACGCCGCGCATGGACGGCGTCTATCAGCTCCAGGAACTGGTCCATCGGCGTCGAGTATTCGTCGAACTCGGCCATGGCCGGGTCGACGGACAGGAAGTCCAGCGCCGCGAAGGGACATCCGTATTCGCCCATTACCGCATACGTGGTCGGGACGGGGAAAGGCGGCAGGGTCTGGATTAGGCGGAAGCCCATCGTGTCCATTATCACCGGCAGACGGCGGACGACCTCCCTGAAGGAGCCGAACTGACGCGGGAATATCGTGTATATCGAGTTGTTGCGCTTCGTCTCGCCGCTCTCGACCTTTATGTGCGTGTTGAGGCCCTCGGGCCACTCGGGGACGTTGGAACCCTCGGGGAAGAAACACGCCTTGCCGGAGAAGACGCCGACCTCGTTCAGCGGAATCTCCGCCCGGAACACGCCAGGCGCCACCTCGGGGAGCGCGATGTCGGTCCACGCACGCGCAAGAGGCGTCTCGCCGCACTCCGTCTCGCGGATGATTTCGCGCCGCCTGATTCGAGCGTGGCCGATGTTTGTGCGAAAAGCGGCGCGGCCCTTCCTGGGCGCGTCGAGTTCAAGCGTTACTGTCAGTTTGTCCCCCCGCCATTTAAGCAGGAAATCGTGCGGATTCGGTGTCTGCTTCATGTTGTCATATATTATACCAAATAGTGGCGGCGTTGTGTTGGGGAGGTTTCAGTCCGCCACAAGCCCGCGTATCGCGGACATGTTTGCGTCGACCTGGCTGACGCGCTCGGCGAGGCGTATCGGACCGGACTCGCGCATCTGCCGCTCGAAGAAGTCGAGAAGCGGCGCATTGGCCAGCCGCCCCTCCCCCCGAGCACCGCCGCCGCGGCGGGCGCGGCGCAGCAGCAGCGCGTACACGGGCGAAAGCCGCGCCTCCCTGACGTTCTGCGCCCGCACGTCATCGCCCTTCACAAGCTCCTCCGCCGCCTCAAGAACCGCTATGCCCTTCTCCAGCACCTCGTCCGTGAGGTTCCCGTCGTCCACCTCCTCGTAGAACGTGAGCGGCATCTTCTCCGTGTTGCGCCTGAGCGCGTATATCGAGTCGAAGTACTTGCGGACAAGCGGCGCCGCCGCACCGTAGTACCCGGCGAGGAAGCGGTCTATGAGCGCGTCGACGTCTTGGTCGGGATTCCACATAAGCTTCGCATACAGCCATATCTTGAGCGCGGCGAAATCCGAGCCATGTCCGCTTCCAAGGACCAGCATCTCCGTCGCGCCCTTCTCAAGGTAGAACTTGATGTTGTCCTTGTACGTCATCACGTCCGGAAACGGCATGAGATAGTGGCGAACCGCCAGCGAGTAGTCCCAGATCATCAGGTGGTTCGCAAGGCGGCTCCAGCCGTCCAGCTCGCGGACGAGGTCCCTGCTCCTGAAATACGAGCTGACGCGGTGCGGCTCGCGGTAGTCCCGGAAGAACGAGCAGAAGCATATCATCACGTTGGGCCTGAGCTTGATCCTCTGCGGCGGCATGCGCGTATAGCGATAGGCGAGCGTCTCCAGTATCTTGCCGGGGAACTCCTTCTCCACCTCGAAGGCGATCTGGTTCACGAAGGCGACGAGCGGACCAGAATACGCGCCCGTCGAGTCGTAGCCCGCCGTGCACCTTTCGCATTCGCACCAGCACAGCGCATCCGCCTGGCTCACCCCGTAGTACTTCGGAACGGGATCCTTCCTTATCCTCTCAAGGACGCGCTCCGTGACGATCCTGATTACGTCGGGATTCGTGAGGCAGAGCTGTCCGTACGGGACCCGCTTCCCGTCCATCATGGCGAAATACTCCGGATGGTCCTTGAAGAACTCCTTCGCCGGCATGAGACTCGGGAGCGTGTGGCACCTGCCAAGGCCCCTGACGAATCCATGCCGCCCGTCCGCGCCATGCCGCGCAAGGAGTTCGTGAAAAGGCCCGTTCAGCCTCAGGTGCGCCGCAAAGTCGGGGTGCTTCGCATCCTCGAAACAGCACTCCCTCATGTCGAGCGCGGGCCTCTCCGTCGCATCAAGGCCGGACGGCACGGAGAACTCCTCGCGTTTCGGCACGACCGTCTGCGTCCACGAAAGCCACTCCACCCCGCCAAACGTCTCAAGAAGCCCGTATACGCCGAACAGCACCCCGCGCGGCGTTTCGCCCTCTATGAGAAGTCCTGCCTGAGAGGCCTTGAGACGGTAGCCCTCCGGACCAAGCCCGCAACCGGGACGGACCCGCAATTCCGCCGCCTTGAGCCCCACCGCGTCTCCTGACGCCTCCACGACCGGCATCAGGACGCCCGTCATCCGCCGAACGTACGCCGCCAGCTCGTCCGCCGCATACCTCACGCACGGACCCGCCCCGCTCGCGATGCGTATGCACGCATCCGCCGGACGCCCCCTTACGGCCAGGACGATCCCCGCGTCGGACATCGCATGGCCGGCGCAGGCGGCCAATGCAACGAGGAATGTGTAGAATGAACGCATGCCCCTATTATACCACAAAAGACGCGGCCGTGTAGCCGCGTCTTTGTCTCTATCAGCCTGAAAAGGCGCCTTAGCCAAGGATCGCGTCCTTGAACGCCTTGCAAGCGACGATCTTGACGACCTTCTTGGCCTTGATCTTAATCGTCTCGCCGGTCGCGGGATTGCGGCCCATGCGAGCAGGACGCTTGACGAGCTTGACCTTGCCAATGGCGGGGAGCGTAAGGCCCTTCTCCTCCTGCTTGGCACCCTTGATCGCGATGTCGACGAGCTTGTCGTACACGGCGACGGCCTGCTTCTTGCTGATCTGACCGGCCTCGGCGAGGGCGGCCATGATACCACTCTTGGTGGTCGGGACGATTTCTTTCTTAGCCATTTTTTGATCCTTAGTTGTCTCACAAGGGACCATCCCTCACGAGTTTGATCATAATATACCAATATTTATTGGGTTTGACAAGGGGGAAAATGAAAAAAATCAATAAAATCGGCCTTTGACGAGGCTTGACACACCCGAAAGGCCGTATTTATGGGGTCCGGCGGCACTTTCGAGGCCCTTGCGCGCCATTTGAGTTGTGTTTTCATGTCCATGAAACGCACTACGGATAGTGCCCGAGGCCCCCGAAAAACAATCGGCGGCACACTCCAGATGGATTTCAGACCCCTGAAAAACCACAATGGAATGTGCCGCGGCGACGCAAGCCGTCCACAATATATGGCTACGGCAGCTTCGTCAGGAAGACACGGCCCGGTCCGACAGCGAGCTTTTCGCCCGGATCGAGCAGCGTGGAAGCGCCCTTTCCGACTTCATACACCACCAGGAACGAGTTGTCCGGGGCCGTCACCTCGGTAGGCGCGTCGAATTCCCTCTGGGAGAAGTCGAAGAAGGCGCAGCGGACGTCCCGTGCAGGCACGGGGACGGGGAGGTTGAAGTCGATGGACTTCAGGGACTTCTCGATGTGAAGTTCGCGCGGCTTGCCGTCCACCCCCAGTCGTCCCCAGTCGTAGAGGCGGTAGGTCGTATTGGAGCTTTGCTGCACCTCGTACAGCTTCACGCCATCGCCGATCGCATGGACGAGGCCGCCCGGAATGAAGAACGTCTCGAATGGCTTTGCATCGTGGCGGACGAGTATCTCCTCGAACCTGCCGCTCTCGATCGCCTTCTCGACCGCCTCCGGCGTCGTCCCCGGCTTGAGCCCCGCGTATATCGGCCCCGCCTCGAGGACGCACCACATCTCCGTCTTAGGCTCGCCGCCTGTGAGCGGGGCCGTCCGTTCGTTCGGATGTACCTGTACGGAAAGACGCGTCTTGGCGTCGATAACCTTGATGAGGAGCGGGAATCCGCCCTTGACGTCCGAGAGCTTGCGGCCCTTGTCGGGTCCGTCGGCGATGACGCTCGGGGAGCTGGGGTGTGCGGACACCTCCCAGCTTTCGGTGCCCCACACAAGCGTGTGGAGATTCGGTTCAAGCTTCATGGTCTTCCGCCTTTCAAACGCTCTGAACCGCCGCCATGATCTCGTCCGGCGAGGTGACGCCGACGAACTCGCGCGCGACCTTGCCGTCCTTGAAGACGAGAAGCGTAGGTATGGACATCACATTGAACTTCGCGGCGAGATTCTGGTTCTCGTCGACATCGACCTTGAGTATGTTGAGTTCCGGATGCGCCGGGGCGATCTTCGTCTCGAGGATCGCGCCCTGCATCTTGCAGGGTCCGCACCACGTCGCCCAGAAATCAACGAGCGAAACCCCATTTGCAACAGCCTCCTCGAAGTCGGCTTCATTGACATCACGAATGGCCATTTGTTACTCCTTTTTATTTGATGAAATCTTCAAGCGTCGACAAGCCAGGTATGCGCTCCAGCGGATACCTTACGCCGAATTCGGACTCCGCCTCCATGACGAGCCGGAGGTGGTTGACGCTGTCCCACTCCGGTATCGAACCGCGCGCGGTCGTCCATTGGAGCTTCTCCGCATCGACTCCGAAAATGCGCGCGGCAAGCGCAAGGAAAGCCTCGCGCTTCGAGTTGTCCGCGAATGTCTCTGCGTTTGTCATCCTACCCTCATCGCCCCTAGGCGCTTGTTGAATACGCAGACGAGAAGGAATCCGCAGACCAATCCGGTTGCCAGGACGGACGCCACAGCCATGAAATACGCACCGTCGCCGAGCGTCTTCCCGGCGTCGCGCACTTTCGGACGCGGCACTTTCTGCTCCACCCAGAAGACTTGCATCTGCTTGAGGCTTCCGTCCGCAAGCTGGAACGTCATCTCGCTCTTCCCTACGGGATTGAATCCGCGCTTTCTCACCGCATCCGCGAACTTCGACTCAAGCGCGGGATCCGCAGGTATCGGATACTGCGTGAACGGCGCAATCTGGGTGTCGGCATTGTGCGGCGCACAGAAGCGATGGGCCTCGACTGCGAGATCGAAGACTCCGAAGAGGATGAAGAGCGCGGCAAGAATCACGGGGGCCTTCTTCTTGGTGGCGCAGGCCGCCTTCAGCAGTCCGTCGATTCCAAACCCGGCGAGGACGACGATGCAGAACTCCGTAAGGTGGTGCCACTTCACTGGCGCGCGCAGGTAGTCGCCCATCGGGAGCGCATACACCAGCCGGTACACGGGTTCGCAGAAACGCCCGAGCGAGAACACGTAGAAGACGATCCCAGATATCAGGAAGAAGAGTATGGTGCCTCGACTGCCTTCGACGGCAGTCGATTGCCGCCGACGGACACCCAACGCCGTCAAAACGCCGAGCAGTGCTAGAATGCACGTCGCCCAACCCACATAGAGCGAATGCTGGCGGTAGTTGCCCGAGGGCGCGTCCTTGGGGCGACCGAGGCGTCCCGTGTAGGACTTGATGCCGTTGCCGCGATACTGTCCGATGGCGAGCGTCATCGGACAGCTCGTGTCCCCGTGCGCCCTCGCCTTGAAAAATTCAACAGTGTCCTCGGGCGGCATGGACCAGTTGGTGACGAAGAGCCAACGCTTCTCCGCGTCGTCCTTGACGTCGCCGCCGACAGTCTGCCCCTCCTCGATCTGCCTGTCGCGTCCGGCAAGGTCGCTGAAAATCGCGCTCCTGAAGCTCGGAAGACCGATAATGACAAACGATGCGAGCGCGATTGCCGCGCCCTTGAGCCACCTGCGCGGCAGCCAACGCGCGACGCCGGTCGCGTCGTCCGTGTGGCGGGCGAGCGTCACATACCTGAAAACGAAGTAGACCGCCGTGAAGACGGTGAAGAGAAGCCAGAGGTCCGGCTGGTGGAAGCTTCCCCATGCGAGGCACGCGCCGAGGCAGAGCCAGTGGCGTACCTTTCCCTTTGCGAGTGCGCGGTCGACGAGTCCGAACGCGAATACGCCGTATGTCATCCACTGGAACCAGCCGAGATGCCCCGCCGAGAAAAGCGTCAGCCAATAGCCCGAGAATGCAAGCAGGAGTCCAGCCCCGTACGACGCAAGCCTCGAGAGCCCCCTTCCGCGAAGGAAGTAGGCCATCCCGAGCGCCGCACAGTAGATCGCGATGACGTACCTTAGCTCAACCCAGAGGTAGGGGCTTCCCAGGAATGCGATGATGTCGCTCGGGACGAACTTTCCGCTCTGGTTCCAGCCGCGCATCCAGTCTTCGATGTAGTCGACGGGGAAGGACGTCGGACAATCCGGCATGACCGGCACCTTGTCCAGCGCCCACGCCCCCCAGAATACGAAAACAGCCAACACCGCGAAGACCGCGGTGAAGGCGCTGAACCAAGCCCACTTGGGTTTTATGGTCATGGACTACTTGATGTAACCGAGGGCGATGAGGGCGAACACCATCGCGAAGATAGCGACCGTCTCGACGATGCCGAGCGCGGCGAGGTAGTTCGTGAAGCCCTGGTTCGTCTCAGCCTGGGCATCGCACGCGGCCGCGCCGGCGCGTCCCTGGAATAGCGCGGAAAGTCCGATGGCGAGGCCCGCGAAGATTCCGGCGACGAGAACGGGCACGCCCGCTCCGGCGACTCCCGTCTTGCCGAGCATGATGAACATCAGAATCATTCCGTACAGGGTCTGGGTGATGGGCGCACCGACGAACGAGAGGAGGAGGAACGGCGCCGGCTTGTTCGCGGCATAGCACTTCTTCCACGCTCCGACGGCCGCGGCGGCTGCGAATCCAGTGCCGAACGCGCTTCCCGCTCCGGCGAGCCCCAGGCAGGCGACTGCGCCCGCTACGATCATTGCTGCATCACTCATTTGTATCTCCTTTTAGTTTGTAGTTGGTAGATTGAAGTTTGAGAATTTCAAATCGAACATATCAAACGATCTTCTTGAAAGGCCTGAAGGCGTACCCCGCCCACGAGACTCCCTTGTGGTTGGAGAACTCCAGGGTGTTGAGACGCACCGCATGCACGAGAATCGAAAGCGCCGCCATCGCGAGGTTCAGCCCGTGTCCCACGACGAGGATTGCGACCATCGCGACGGACATGATCGCCTTCAGCCACACGGCGTCCGCCCCGGCGACCAGCCCGGTCGCCATCGCATTGAAGTTCTCCGCGACTTTCACCGAGGCGAGCCCGACGGCGAAGAGACGCACGTAGCTGATGATGTCGCCCAACGCGCTCATGATGTTCAACGGAAGCATCCCCAGCTCCGCGCCGCGCGTCTTCAGTTCCGACGGCTTCACGGAGAAACCGAAAACCGCCACGAGCGACGCCCCGAAGACGTAGAACGCCCATGTCGGGATTCCGCTGAATATGCCGACGATTGAATTCGTCACGAGGTACATGAATAGGAGCACCCCCGCCCAGCCGAACTCCGCAATCGCAGTCGAGTCGGGAAGTCGGCACACACCGTTCCATATTCGCGCCAGCATCAGGTGGGATACGCCGATCGTGAAGCAGAGGAGCATCATGTTGTGATAGCTCGGGTCCGCCAGCCACTTGACGGTCGGCCAGTTCGCGCACCACGGTATGTTCGCACCGAACCACGTGTTGGAGAGCAGCCCCCACACGACAGTCGAGACGGAGAAGGTCGTGAGAAGCACGAACCAGCTCCTGGACAGGACCTTCCTGGCGGCGAGCGTGCCGATGAGGAAGATGAGACCGTATGCGCCGTCGCCGACGAGCATCGCGAAGAAAAGCGAGAAATAGCACATGAACGGAACGGAAACGTCCGCCTCGGTGTACGCGGGCGCAATGCCGAGTCCGTCGAAAAGCGCCTTCATCGGCCGGAACACACTAGGCGGCTCGACGAGGGTTGGGGGAACCTCCCCTGCGGCGGGATCGCGTATGAGCGCGCCCCAGCCGGACGCGTTGACCTCGGCGCGGAGCGCCTCGACCTTTGGCGCGGGAACCCATCCCGAAATATAGGCGACAGACCCCTCCTGCGTCATCAGCTCCTTCGCGGCGGCGAACGCAATGCGGTCCGCAAGGTCTGGATAGCTATCGAGAATCGCCTTCTCGTCGCACTCGGAGAGTCGCGCCTCGTCCTCGGCCATCGACAGGATTACGTCAGAACGGTCGCGCTTGAGGGCGGAAAGGCGCTTCGGCGGAAGGACCTCTGGAAGCTCGGCTACGGACTTGAGGTCGATTCCCTCGTCCAGGAGCTTCTGCGCAAGCGCGGGATCGAAATCTCCGTATGGTTCGTATTCCGCTATGACGCGGTCGAGCTCCTCGACAGTCGCCGCCTTCGCCTCCATCGCCGATTGAAGTGCGAGTACGTCGCTCACGGGCGTGCGGACCAGACGCTCCACCTTGGACTTGCCGCGTGCCTTGAGAATGGCGCGAACAGCCCTTTCGGCGTCCGCCGCCGCACCCTTCGCGGACGAAACCTCGACTCCGCAGGCGGAGGAGAGATCGAGATGGACGACCCCCAGTTCGCGAAGGCGTTCAAGAGTCTTCGACTTGTCGGACGCTACGCAGAGGAGGTCCAAATGCTGCATCTTGACTATCATGCCGCGTCCTCCTCCTTTGTTTCAGGCGTCCTGGACTTCGCGATCTTGCCGCGTGTGACGGCGGCGGTCTGCTCGTCGCCGAGGGCGATCTTGATGACGCGGATCGCCTCCTTGCACTGCGGGATCTTCACCTTCTCGAAAAGGTTCACCCTCTGGGATGTCTGCTGAAGCTCGACCGTCACAAGACGGCGCTGCTCCTCGTATATCGCACGCTCGCACTGGAGCGAAAGGACCTTCGTCGTCGTCTCGACGGCGTCGTCGACCCAGGCGGGCGTCGCCCACGGATCGACCTCCTTAACTTCCGTCTCTATGGAGTCAAACGTCGGAATGGCCACGCCTGCGATGTTGGCCGTCCCCGTATTGATGCCCTTAACCTTGACAAGCCCTTCGACAAGGGACTCGTCCGTGGCGAACAGCCCGACCCAGCGGGCGAGCCCTTCGCGGACCATGCGCTCCCTCGCGCTCACTTCGTCCGCCTTCGCCGTGATTCCGGCGATTTCGCTTTGGAGCTGCTGCTTCTTCAGCTGCAGCATCGGCAGGAAACGCTGGAAGCGCTTCAATGCGTCCGTCTGAGCCTTCAGCTCCGTCTTCGTGAGTTTTATCTTTGCCATTTGTCGAATATTATACAGTATTTGGCGGAAATTATCAAACGGGAAGTTTGGCTTCGCTAGAGTCTTTCACATTGTCGGGCGCACACGCCGCCCGGCCCTTCGACTGCTCGGCGAGGAGCCGCTTCAGATGGGCGAGTTCCGCCTCGCGCGGACCGCGACGCTCGTATGCGCCGTCCGCCATTACTGGGCGACGCCCCCTTCGTCCGCCGGTGCCGGCGCCTCCTGCGCAGGATCTTCGGCCGTGGGCGCTTCGACAGCAGGCTCTTCGACCGCAGGCGCTGCATCGTCCTTCGCGGGCTCGCCGTCCTGCTGCTGCGGCTCATCGGCCTTCGGGGGTTCCGGCTTCGCCGCCTGGGGCTGCACCTGAGCCGCATCGAAGCGCGTCGGGTTCTTCGCCATGAACTCCCACGCGAACGCCTTGTAGCTCTCCGCGCCCTTCGAACGCGGATCGAGGAAGACGACGGGCGTCCCCATGGAGGGCGCCTCCGACACGCGCACGTTGCGCGGTATCGCCGTCTCGTACACCTTGTCGCCGAAGTGTCCGCGCACCTCCTCCATCACGTCCTGCGTGAGCCGCGCCTGGCTGTTGACCATCGTGAAGACGATGCCGTTCAGCTCCAGCGCGGGGTTCACCGAAGCGCGGATTCGCTCTATCGAGCCCGTGATGAGGGCGAGGCCGTCCATCGCGAGGAACTCCGCCTGGATCGGGATGAGGACGCCGTCGCACGCGACGAGCGAACTCGTCATGACGATGCCCAGCGACGGCGGGCAGTCGAGTATGATGTAGTCGAACGCACCGGACTCCTTCACGGGAGCCAGGGCGTTCCTTATCATCTCGAGACGGTCCTCGCGCGCGCTGAACTCGAGCTCCGCTCCCGCAAGGTCGACCTCCGACGGGATGACGTTGAGGTTGTTCCACTTCGTCGGCTGGATCACGTCCTCTATCGCCTTCGTCCCGACGAGGACGGGGTAGAGGGATATGCCCTGCTGCTTCTCGAGGCCGAGCCCGAGCGTCGCATGCGCCTGCGGATCGAGGTCCACGACGAGGACCGCCCTTTTGCGTGCGGAGAGCGCCGCCGCCAGATTCACCACAGTCGTGGTCTTGCCCACGCCGCCCTTCTGGTTTGCTATTGCAATTACTTTGGTTCTTCTTTCCATATCAGAACAACTTGCCTTTTTCGTTAAGCTCTTTGATGTTGCGCCCGGCCGAGCGCTCGACCTCGTGCCGCCACAGGACCACGAGCGCGACGTCCCACGGATCGTCCACACCCTGCAGAACGGCGGCGAACGAGTCGTTTGACGCCTTCACAGCCGCCTTGACGCGCTCGGTCACGGCGGCAAGCGAATCGGTGACGATCTGCTCGGAGAAGTTGTCGCTCTTGAGGTGGTAGCCGTAGCGCAGTATGCGCAGGTGCTCCTCCGTCTCCTTCAGGAACTCCAGGTACGCCTTCGCCTCGTCGCCGAGCCCCTCCGTCGTCAATTCGGAGAACAACCTCGGCGTGATGACGAGGGGCTGGTGCGCCTCAAGGCGCCCCTCCCTGATGCGGATCTTGCCGGGTATGTCGTCCAGCTCGGATATGAGGTGGTAGTTCACGAGCGTCGACCCGAACGTCTCGAGTTGATGCGACGGCGAGACGAGGATCCTCGTCTTCCTCGCTGCGTACCACCTGTCGAAATCGGGATTCGAACTCATGCGGCAAACTCCTTCTCGAAATCCAGTTCCGAAAGATCGGCGACGCGCCACGTCTCGCCGTCGAACGTCTGGGGGACCGCCCCCCTCTCGAGCGCAATCACCTTCATCCCAGCCGCGACGCCCGATGCGACGCCGACGGACGAGTCCTCGACGACCACGCAGTCCGCCGGATCGACCCCCAGCCGCCTCGCGGCCTCTAGGTATCCGCTGGGATCGGGCTTCCCCTTCGCGTAGTCGCCCGCCCCGAGGACGAGCGCCGTCCTCTCCGCAATGCCGCACATCGCGGCCGCGGCGAGGACGTCACGCCTCGGCGAACCGGAGACTATCGCGCACGGCGCGACGGCGGACGCCCTCTTGAAGAAGGCGATGGAGCCTTCGATCCTCATGGACGCCGGATCCGTCGCGAAGGCCTCGTAGTAGCGTCTCAGCTCGCACGCGTCCTCCATGGGAGTCGTGTCGCCGAGCATCGGGAACATCTCGTGGAGCGCCGCGTCGATGTCAAGCCAGTTGCGCCCGACGATCCGCGGCAGGAGGTCCTCCACGGTCGTCTTCCCCCCGCGATCGACGATGTACGCCACCATCGCCCTCGCCCACACCTTCTCGGTGTCGACGAGGGTTCCGTCGAGGTCGAACAGAAACGCAGCCGGCTTCACGTCAGGTCACTTGTCCTTCCCGCAGCACTTCTTGTACTTCTTCCCGCTTCCGCACGGACACGGATCGTTGCGCCCGACCTTGGGCGTCTCGCGGACCGTCGGCTTCTCGCCGACGAGCTCGCCGTCCTCGAACTTCCAGCCGTCCTTCTCCTTGACGAACGTGGAGACTTCGTGGTGGTTGCAGAACTCGCCGTTGGCGGTGTAGATCGCACGGAACTCGACTACGCCCGTCGTGTCGCCCTCGCCGCCCTTCTCGGTGCGGATGATCTCAAGGCCGTGCCATTCGGCCGCACGGCTCCACGCCGTGGACGACTTCTCGTCGAACTCGTCCTGCACGGCCTTGACGGCGCTGGACTTGAGGAACTGGATGTGCTCCGTCACGTAAGCCGAGTAGCGCGCGCGCATGAGGGCCTCGGCCGTCGGCGCCTTCACCTTGCCGTCGAGAATGGGACCGCAGCACTCGCCGTAGGTCTTGCCGGAGTTGCAGGGACACTTTTCTTCGTTGTTCATGATTCTTCCGTTGTATATTTTTCTTCAGGTTCAACATTCGTTTCCGCATCCGCCGCGCCAGTGACAGGCATCAGGCTGCGGTTTCTTCGGTTGAATGTATATTGTATCATACCCATCGCCGTGATGAGAAGCAGAAACAGTGTGAAAATCGGAGCGTCGCCGACTCTCGCATACGGCGTCGCACTGGGCCTGCGGACCACCGCCACGCCCTCGCACATGGTGCCGCGGCTGTCCACCACGGGCAGTCCCGAGGCGTCCGAAAGCCATCTGAAGCCGCCGTCGGGACGGACCACCCCCGTCACCCCTGAGTTGCCCGCCCTCATAACGGGAAGCCCCGTCTCTATCGCCCGAGCAACCGCCTGCCACGCATGCTGCTCCGCCTCGATGGATGCCGAGAACCAGCTGTCGTTCGTGATGAAAACGAGCGCTTCCGCCCCCATTCGCGCCAATTCGCGCATCTGCGCCGAGTCCGTGTCCTCGAAGCAGATCGCGACGCCTAGCTTCACCGGCTCGCCGCCTTCGCGGAGGACGAGGTCGAGAGTCTTGAGTTCCCCTGGCGTGCAGCTCCCCACCGGGGCGAGCTTCTGCAGCGCCGTTATCCACTTGTCGCCGGGGATGAACTCGCCGAACGGGACGAGGTGGACCTTGTCGTAGAACTGCGCCCCATTCTGGTACAAACCGGACGAATTGTACTCCTTCCCGCCTTCGCGCCGCAAACCGCCCGCTATCACCGCGCGCGCCCCCGTCTCCCTTTGCGCGAACTCGGCGAAGGCGTACGCGTTGCGCGAGTCGACCGAGCCGAATTCGCACAGCGCACTCTCCGGCAGCACTAGGATGTCCGGCTTCGCATGCGCCAGCACCGAGAAGAGCGACCTGTAGACGTCGACGGGATCCTCCTCCGCAGCCTTGAAGACGCACGGGAAGTTCCGCTGGACGAGTCCCGCGGCAAGCGCATCCACCTCGCGCCCCTCCTCCGCTGCTCTGCGCCTCGCGCTGAATTCGGCGGACGACGCGCGGTACACGCCCAGGACGAGCAGGAGCGGGACGAGCGTCTCTACGGACCTCGCCCACTTCGGCACCCCGGCCGCGCCGTCTTCGCCGGGGAAGAACTGCGCAAGCATCCGCTCCGCAATGGAGGCGAAGGTTCCGTTCACGAGGACGACGAGCGCGCTGACGAGGTAAACGCCTCCGAGCGCGGCCGGCCCACCGAGGCCGCCGTTCACCGGGGCTACGCCCAGCTGGTTCCACGCGAATCCGCCGCCGAAACGGGAGCGGACGATCTCCAGTCCGGCCCAGAGTATCGGCTCGGCGAGGAGGAGCGCCCCCAGACGCCAGGCGTAGCTGCGCGTCCGGGTGAAGCGCCAGACATTGGCCGAGAGCCACCCGAAGACGCCGAAATAAAGTGCGCAGTACGCGGCGAGCGCCCCCCAGCCGAGGACGACGAGCGGCCAGGGACCTCCGTTCTTCACTATCGCCGGCATCCACGAGAGCGTCGCGACCCAGAAGAAGAGTCCGTTCATGAACCAGCAGCGGAAGCTCCTTCCGGGCGAATTGTGCCGCGCGAACCAGAGGATCGGCGCAAGCGCGAAGAAGACGTCCATCCTCTCGCCCATCGGCGGGAAGCTCGCCCACAGCAGGAACCCCGGAACGAACCAGAGGAGTAGCGGAAGCCGTCTAAGTATTCGCCTTATCATATCGCATCCCAGCTCAAATCGGCCCTGGTAGACACGCCTTCCGGCGGATCGAACGTACGCGGAGTCTTCTTCGTCGAAATCCAGAGTCCGTTCCTCTCGTAGTACGCAAGCTGTCCGGCAAGACCGCTGCCGCCGTCTTCGGGACGCGTCAGCGAGATGAACAGCGGCGTCGACTCCTGCGTCAGGAACTCAACGTCGTATCCGCTCTCGGCGAGGAATGCGAGGTTGGACCTGTCGTTTTCGGGACTCGCAACGAACCTCTTCACACCCATGTCGCTTAGCGCCTTGAGTGCGCTCGCGTTCATCGCATAAAGCGTCCAGTCCGCCGTTATGTCAGAAATCCCAAGCTCCTTCAGCATGTGCAGCGTCGCAAGGTCCGCGACCTCCCACTTGGCGAATCCGGACCTCACCAACCGCTTCACGGCGACCCTGAGGCGTCCGAACTCGCCCTCCGGCGTGAAGACGGGAAGAGCCAGCCTGGCCGACGGCGCAAGCTCCTCCGCGCGCGTCTCCGCGTCTATCGCGTAGACGACCTCGTCCCAGTCGCCCGCCGGAAGCTTCTGTCCGGGACGGAGCTTGATCCGCTTCATCGGACCTTCCGTCCCGCCTTCGCGCTCCGGCGCAAGCGGCTCGTCGCCCAGTGCGCGCTCCAGCCTTTCGGACCTCTCCTCGCGCCTAACGTCGTCGAGCCTCTCCACTATGTCGCGCCTCAGGTCGTTAAGGACGCTCATTGGCGCATACAGCTTCGCCGGGTCGTCGACGACGAGCCTGCCAAGCCTGTAGTCCGTCTCGCCAAGCTTGGCGAGGGCCTTGCGGACCCCTTCAGCCGTCTTTTCGGGATGCTGCGCCTTCTGCGGGGCGAATGGAATTTCGACTTCAAGCTTGCAGGGCTTCTCGACCACTGCTTTGATCGCGCTTTCGCCAAGGACCACCTTGAGGTCTATTGCGACACCACCCTCGTAGTCGCTCGGCCTGAAGGACGGCGCGGGGAACATCCGCTTCACTGCGTTGGACATCGAACAGTAGACCGTCGAGCCGGGGCGAATCCGCGATGCAAGCGTGTCGGTGCCGGACGGCCCCGCCCCTTGCTGCGGACGGCGTCCGCCGGAGCGGTCGTCGTATGACGGCGCAGCCTCGGGAATCAGGATTTCGACATCGGTCCCCGCCGCCACCTCGAAGACCGGGGTGCGCGAAATCGCCTGGCGCATGAGCGTTATGCCAAAGCCCAGCGGCTTGCCGCCGTCCGGGGAGGCGAATTGGAGTCCGTCATGCTTCTCCAACGCACGCGAGGTGTGAAACCTCAGCCACGCGCCGCCTTCACGGTCGCGCGTGACACGCTTGACCGTCCCGATCGCCGCACCGAGATGCCCCAGCGAAGTCGGGTCGATTGGTGATTGGTGGTTGGTGGTTGGTGATTGGTGGTTGGTGGGTCGTCCGTTCAGGTAGAGTTCGGTCGTCCTTCTTGAAAAGACTGTCTCAAGGTCCGCAAGAGTCACCTTCGGCCCCTTATCCGACCTCGACGCAGCCTTATTAGCCCCTGCTCCGACCCTATCCGACCCTAACTCGACCCTATCAAGAATCTGCCTGTACCACTTGACCACGCTGGCGACATAGAGCGCACTCTTCATGCGCCCCTCAATCTTCAGCGAGGCGACGCCAGCGTCGACAAGCTTCTTCACATCCTCCCCGAGACGCAGATCCTTCATGGAGAATGGAAAGACCTTCCGCCCGTTCGCATCCTCGTAGGGAAGCCTGCAGCAGTAGGCGCACTGTCCGCAATTCCCGCTTCTGCCCTTCTCGAGCGCCGAGAAGAGGCAGAGTCCGGAAATGGAGTAGCACAGCGCCCCGTGTATGAAGCACTCGAACTCCATTCCGCCCGAACGCTTCACAAGGGACTCCACTTCCGCCGCGCTCAGCTCCCTGGCGGGGACGACGCGGGAGAAGCCGAGTTCCTTGAGCGCCATGACGCCTGCGAGGTTGTGGGTGACGAGCTGTGTGGAGGCATGAAGCTCCAAGCCGGGAAAGTACTTGCGCGCAAGCCTGGCGATGCCGAGATCCTGCACGATGAGCGCGTCGGGGTGGATTTCGTCAAGCGCCGAAAGCTCCCTCACGGCCTCCTCTACGCCGTCCTCCTTGACGAGTGTGTTGAATGTGACGTAGACCTTCCGCCCCTTCGCCCGTGCGACGCGCATGAGGTCCTTGAGGTCGTCCTCGCTGAAGTTCTTCGCGAAGGCGCGGGCGGAGAAGGACCTCATTCCGCAGTAGACGGCGTCCGCCCCCGCGTCGAACGCGGCGAGGGCGGTTTCGAAATCCCCCGCCGGGGCTAGGAGTTCGGCTTTCACAGTCCCTCGAAGTCAAGTGTCGCGAAGTAGTCGTCGAGCGTCTCGGCGCGGCGGATCTGGCGGACCGAGCCGTCCTCCTCGAGGAGGAGTTCGGCGCTCCTGAGCTTGCCGTTGTACTGGAAGCCCATGGCGTGCCCGTGCGCGCCCGCATCGCAGATGACGACGTAGTCGCCGGGGACGATGTGCGGGAGCGGACGCTGTATGGCGAACTTGTCGTTGTTCTCGCAGAGCGAACCCGTGACGTCGTAGACCTCCGTCTGCGGTTCGTTCTCCTTGCCGGGGACGACTATCTCGTGGTAGGCGCCGTAGAGGGCGGGACGCATCAAGTTGCTCATGCACGCATCGAGCCCGACGTACTTGCGGTAGGTGTCCTTGATGTGGCGGACCTTGGCGACGAGGTAGCCGTACGGACCCGTAATGCACCTTCCGCACTCCATGTAGAGCCTGATGGGCTTCAACCCCTTCGCGACCACCAGCTCGTCGTAGGCGGCGTGGATGCCAGCGCCGACGCGCTCGAGGTCCATCGCCTTCTGGTCGGGACGGTACGGGATGCCTATTCCGCCGCCGATGTTGACGAATTCGAAGTCGATTCCGACCTTCTCGTGGATTTCGCCCGCAAGCTGGAAGAGGAGCTTCGCCGTGTCGATGATGTACTCGGGATCGAGTTCGTTCGAGGCGACCATGGTGTGGAGCCCGAAGCGCTTCACGCCAGCGGCCTTCATCTGCGCATAGCAGTCGAAGAGCTGCTCGCGCGTCATGCCGTACTTCGCCTCCTCGGGCTTCCCGATGATGGCGTTTCCGCCCTTCAACGGCCCGGGGTTGTAGCGGCAGCAAAAGAGGGCGTTCCCAAACTCCACATGTCTGGATGCCGGTGCGCCG
The DNA here is from genome assembly GCA_946610035.1 of uncultured Verrucomicrobiota bacterium. Taxonomy (GTDB): domain Bacteria; phylum Verrucomicrobiota; class Kiritimatiellia; order RFP12; family UBA1067; genus UBA1067. Next base: position 45,965 of record CAMOCC010000003.1, on the reverse strand, counting down.
GAACTCCCACCGCCAACCGCCTCCACAAAGTACGGCCAGTGGCTGATATCGTCGAGGTTCACGATGGCCCCGAGCTCCCACGCCTTCCTGAACTCCTCGGCGGGGGTGTCGTTGGAGGTGAACATTATGAGTTCGCCCGTATTGCCGACCTTCTCTGCCAGGACAAGCTCGGCCATGGAGGAGCAGTCGCTTCCGAAGCCGAACTCCTTGAGGAGCTTCATCAAGTGCGGGTTGGGAGCGGCCTTGACGGCGAAGTATTCGCGAAAGCCCTCGTTCCAGGCGAAGGCGGCCTTAAGCCGCCTTGCATTGGCGCGAATGGCGGCTGCGTCGTACACGTGAAAGGGAGTAGGCCACTTTTCGGCGGTCTTCTCGATCCAGTTCTTGTCAAATGGCAGTTTTCTCATGGGTGTATATTATATCAAATCTACACCCACGTGGCTATGGTCAAAGAGTCCCGAAGATGCGATCGCCGGCGTCGCCGAGTCCGGGCACGATGTAGAAGTGGGAGTTGAGTCGCTCGTCCTTCGCCGCCGAGAAGACGGGGACGTCCGGATGATTCCGCTCGAAGCGGGCTATGCCCTCCGGCGCGGCGATGAGGCTCAGGAACTTGATGCGAACGTATCCGAGTTTCTTGAGCTGCTGGACGGCATCGCAGGCGCTGCCGCCTGTCGCCAGCATCGGGTCGATGACGAGCGCCAGCTCGTCGCCCTTCGCCGGCGGCACTTTCGCATAATATGGAACAGGCTCGGCGGTAGACTCGTCTCGCTGCATGCCTAGCACACCCACCTTCGCGTACGGAAGGACGTGCAGCATCGCGTCGAGCATGCCCATTCCGGCGCGCAGAATCGGCACGAGGACGATTCTCTCGTCGATCCTGGCCCCTCGCGTATTGGCGACGGGGGTCTCGACGTCGACCTCCCGCGTCTTGACATCCCCCAGCGCCTCGTAGGCGAGGAACTCCGTTATTTCGCCGACAAGCTCGCGGAAGAGCTTGGGCGGAGTGGCGCGATCGCGCAGCAATGTGATCCGGTGCCGAACAAGCGGATGAGAGAGAATTGTTGTCATGGTAGTTGAGCTCCCTGTGGATTTGACGCACGCCCCTCCTGGCATTGTGCCCGCGCCCGGCTAGCGCGCGTGGCGCAGGACCAGGGCGGTGCGCGACGGCAGGTAGAGCTTGATCTGCTGGACGAGCTCCTTCCCGTCGTCGACAAGAGCAGGCCCGTAGACCATCTTCTCCGCAATGCGGCCCTGTCCGCCGAAGCGCGACTCGTCCGTGTCGAAGAGGTGCTTCCACTTCGTCGCCGGCGGGACGATGATGCCGTAGTCCGTGAACGACTTGGTGGGATGGAAGTTGAACACGAACAGCAGTTCGCCGCGTATGTACGCAAGCACCTTGTCCGACTCGTTGGCGACGAGCTTTATCGGACGCAGCTGCCTGCCGCGTCCGCGCGGCTTGAGGGCGGACTTGAGCTCCGCAAGCATCAACTCGTCGAAGTCGCCGAGCGCCTTGAACCGGAGCTCAGGATTGTCGCGCAGCGACCACTGGCGGCGCGCATGGTGGTAGCTCCATCCGTTCTCCAGGCGCGGGAAGTCGATCCACTCGGGGTGGCCGAACTCGTTGCCCATGAAGTTCAGGTACGCGCCTCCGTTGAGCGAGAACGTCGCAAGGCGGGCCATCTTGTGGAGCGCTATCGCGCGCTCGACCTCAAGTCCGTGCTGGTCCTGGCGCATCCCCCAGTAGATCGCAGCGTCCGCAAGCTGGAAGAAGAACGTCTTCCCGCCGACGAGCGCCTGGTCGTGGGACTCGACGTAGCTTACGACCTTCTCCTCCGCGCGCTTGTTGGTCAGCTCCCAGAAGAGCCCGCCCATCGGCCAGTCTTCGTCGCGGACCGTGTCCGCCAGCCTGAACCAGAAGTCCGGCTCGCCCATCGCCATGCGGTAGTCGAAGCCGATGCCGCAGTCCTCCATCGGCGCGGCGCAGCCCGGCATGCCGGACACGTCCTCGGCGATCGTTATCGCCTCGGGGTTCACCTCGTGGATGACGCGGTTCGCCATCTGCAGGTAGCACCACGCGTCGTCGTCCATGGAGCCGTTGAAGTACATGCCGTAGTTGGTGAAGGCGTCGCCGAGGCCGTGGTCCCAGAACAGCATCGACGTCACTCCGTCGAAGCGGTAGCCGTCGAAGCGGTACTCGTCGAGCCAGAAGCGGCAGTTCGAGAGGAGGAAGTGTATGACGTCCGTCTTCCCGTAGTCGAAGCAGCGGCTGTCCCACGCGGTGTGCCAGCCCTTCGCGCCCGAGTGGAAGTACTGGTAGTCGGTGCCGTCGAAGAGGGACAGGCCGTCGCGCTCGTTCTTCACGGCGTGCGAGTGGACGAGGTCCATTATGACCTTGAGACCCATCCCGTGCGCCGTGTCGATGAGCGACTTGAGGTCGTCGGGCGTGCCGAAGCGCGAGGACGCGGCGAAGAAGGAGCTTACGTGGTAGCCGAAGCTGCCGTAGTACGGATGCTCCATGACGGCCATGAGCTGGACGGTGTTGTAGCCGGCCTTCTTGATGCGCGGCAGTACGTTGTCCCTGAACTCGGCGTATGTGTGGAGCCTCTCCTCCTCGCCGCCCATGCCGACGTGCGCCTCGTATATGGTCGGGACGAATGCCGCGGCGCGCTTCTTGGCGGCGGGGTCGCCGCGACTGGGGGCGGGGGAGTGCTGCCAGCGGAACTTCTTCGGAGGATCCCACACCTGGGCCGAGAAGAGCTTGGTCTGCGGATCCTGTACGACATACCGCGCGTATGCGGGGATGCGCTCGCCGCGCCCCCCTTCCCAGCGCATCTCAAGGCGGTAGTTGTCGCCGTGCTTGAAGGCGTCAGCCGGGAACTCGCGCCCCCACTTGCCCGTGCCGGGGATCCGGGAAAGCTCGTACCTGGGGTCGATCTTCCAGCCGGAGAAGTCCCCTACGAGCCACATGCTGGTCGCGTTCGGCGCCCATTCGCGGAACACCCACCCACCCTTGGTGCGGTGAAGGCCGTAGAACTCGTGCGCCTGCGCCCAGTCGGCAAGTGACTCCGCGCCGCATGTAAGCTCGCGCGCCCTTGCATACGCATGTTCGGCACGACCGCGAATCGCCTTTTCGAAGGGTTTCAGATACGCATCGTCGAGAAGTCTAGCCATGGTTCCTCCGTAGAAGATTTTTATTGTATATTCGTATTATACCATTAAACCCTCTAATGCGGCAATAGCGAATTTTCAGAGTGCGGAAAGTAGTCAAAATACCATTTAAGGATGACGCGTCCCTGCCAGCGTCGCATTCCGGAATTTCATTGCGTCAACCCTTTATAAAGGACTCAATTGTCCGCCTTGGCCTTGCCGCGGAGGCTGCGGATGCGGACGTTGCGGAAGTACGGAAGCGCCCCGCCTCTTGCGGCACGACTGACGCGTCGCAGATGCAAAGAACAACACAGTTTTCATTCTTCCATGAACCTCCTACCTCATGCCTCCCGCATCGCTCGGCATCCTCCAGTCGCCGCGCGGTGAAAGGTTTATGCTTCCGACCTTCGGTCCGTCCGGCATGCAGCTGCGCTTGAACTGCTGCGAGTAGAACCTGCGCATGAAGACATCAAGCCACTTTGCGATGAACCCGGCTTCGTAGACGCCATTGAACGCAATCTCCGCCAGGCGGCGGATCTTCTCCTTCGGTGCGCCGCGGCGGACGAAGTGGTAGAGGAAGAAGTCGTGCAGTTCGTAGGGGCCGACCTTGTCCTCCGTCACCTGCGCTATCGTGCCGTCGGCCTTCGCCGGCAGGAGCTCGGGCGACACAGGCGTCGCAAGGATGTCGGTCAACGCCCTGCTCGCGGCGGACCCCTCACGGCAGCGTTCTTCCGCGTACCACTTGACGATGTACTTCACCAGCGTCTTCGGGACGCCCGCATTGACCCCGTACATGCTCATGTGGTCGCCGTTGTAGGTGCACCATCCAAGCGCGAGTTCGGAAAGGTCTCCCGTCCCGATGACGAGTCCGCCAAGCTGATTCGCCTTGTCCATGAGGATGTACGTGCGTCCGCGCGCCTGCGTGTTCTCGTACGTTATGTCCTTGACCGACTCGTCGCGCCCGAGGTCGGCGAGGTGCCTGCGGGACATCGCGGTTATGTCTATCGTCTCCAGCGGAACTCCCAAACCCTCGCACAGGATCTCCGCATTGCCCTTCGTCCGCTTCGTAGTCCCGAACCCGGGCATGGTGAAGGCGTGGACGCCCTTTCTGTCGAGGCCGAGCCTGTCGAACGCCTCGACGCAGACGAGAAGCGCGAGAGCGCTGTCGAGCCCGCCCGAAAGCCCGATTACGACGTCCCTGCACCCTATCGCCGAAAGGCGCGTGGCGAGTCCGGTAGACTGTATTGCAAGTATCTCCCTGCACCGCGCATTGCGGTCCGCCGCCGCATCCGGGACGAAGGGGTGCGCGTCGACGGACCTCCTCAACTCCGCGCGCCCGGGGCGCGCGGGCGCTCCCAGGTCCACCCTGCGGACCGTCCCCACCGTCGTCGCCGCGTTGCGGAACGCGTAGTTGGCGGACCTTTCGAAGTCGAGGAAGCCGACGTCGACGTCCGCCGTCGTAAAGCGCTCCTCCCGTCCGAAACGCTCCCCCTCTGCGAGAAGCGCACCGTTCTCCGCGATGAGCGTGTGCCCGCCGAACACGAGGTCGGTCGTGGACTCACCGACTCCCGCGCCCGCGTACACATACGCCGCAATGCAGCGCGCGGACTGTCCGGCGACAAGCGACTTCCTGTACTCGGTCTTGCCGACAAGTTCGTTGGAGGCGCTCAGGTTGAGGACGACGTTCGCGCCGCGCAGTGTGAGCCGCGTGGACGGAGGATTCGCCGTCCACATGTCCTCGCATATCTCGACGCCGATCACCGCCCCGTCGCCGGCGTCGAAGACGAGGTCGTTACCGAACGGGACGGTGAAGCCGGCAAGCGTCGCCTCGGGATCCGTCGCCTCGAGCGCGCTTGCGAACCAGCGCGCCTCGTAGAATTCGTGGGTGCTTGGAAGATACGTCTTCGGGACGAGCCCGCGTAGACGTCCGCCCGAGACGACCGCCGCGCAGTTGAATATCCGCCCGCCGATTCGCACGGGCAGCCCGACGGCGAAGACCGGCGTCCCCGGCTTTGCGGACGCCTCGACGAGCGACGCGAGCGCCCTTTCGGAATCATCAAGAAGCGACGGCGTGTAGAAAAGGTCCGCACATGTATATCCCGTGATGCAAAGTTCGGGGAACACGACGACGTCGACGCCCTCGCGCACAGACGCCTCCAAAATGCGCTTCACGCTCGCCGTATTGCCACCGACATCGCACGGCCTCACTTGCGGGACCGCAGCCGCAACTCTAAGAAAATCATTCATTTGCCATGATTATACCAAATTATTGCCGACTTGTGTAGTGCCATGTCGCCTATCATTTTGCAGCACGAAGGTTTAGAAAGTTGGGTTAGGAAACCTCCCCCCCCCCTAAACCATAACTAACGACTATCGACTAACGACTATTGCAAGGGCACATTATAGGGGGTTCCGTCGCTCCGCGACGGAACAAGAAACGATGTGGATGGGGTCGATTGCTCCATGCCCTTATTTGTTGTGTCGCGGAGCGACGCAACCCCCTACAGCAGTAACTTGTGACAACCGGGCGTCACAGTGGGTTCCGTCGCTCCGCGACGGAACAAGAAACGACGTGGATGGGAATGTAGTGTAAACTTCTTTTACGGTTTATAACCACGGAATACACGGACGCCCGCATTCGCGGGACACGGAAATGTAAAATGTAAATTGAAAGGAGTCGTTAGTTGTAAGTCGTTAGTCGATAGTTTGAGTTATCGCACCCTCTTGCACGAGGCTCCTGGCAACTCGGCGCGGCGAAGGTCAGGAGGCTGGAAGGGTCAGCGTGAAAATGCAGCCGCGGGGCGTGTTGGCCCGGACCGTCAGCGTCCCGCCCATGGCGACGGCGAACTCGCGCGCAGTGCAAAGTCCGATGCCGAAGCCGCCCTTCCCGGACTCAAGCACAGTCTTCGCCCTGTAGAACCTGTCGAACGCCTTTGCCATCTGACGTCGGGACATGCCCTTTCCCTCGTCGATGAAGTCGACGGCAACGCGGCCACCCTCCCTTCTGAAGACAACCTTCACGCTCCCGAAGGGGGCGGCGTACTTGAGATCGTTGCCGAGAAGATTCCAGAGTATCTGGACGGTCATGGTCTCGTCTGCGACGACCCTGGTGCCCGGGTCGTCGGCGGGCGGCAGCACGACCTCCACGTCGCGTCCGTCGAAAAGATCCCTGTAGTCCTCCCTGAAGAGGGTGTACGCCTCGTCGTACGCCCTCTTCAGGTCGAACTCTACGGGGACGGGGCTGCGTCGGCGTCCGCCAAGGCGCATGAAGTCCTTGATGTTTTCGACCAGCCTTATCATCCGCTCGTTCAGGTTCTTCGCCTCGACGTCGTCGCGGCCTATCAAGAAGCGCATCCCGACAAGCGGGGTTGCGAGGTCGTGGGCGGTGGCGGACATGAAATCGTCCCTCGCCTTTACATAGTCGATGAGGTACTTGGCCCCCACCAGGGTGATGCCGACGAGGACGAAGAGCGCGAAACCGCCGAAACAGATGAACATCATCTTGTACGCCACAGGTTCGATGTGTGTCAACCTGCCGTAGACGACGTCGTCGTCCCCGCCCCTTCTTGTGTCGCGCACCCATACGATGCGCCCCTCGGGGACTTTGCGCCATCCCCAGCGCTCGCGCTTCTTCACCGGGCCCCTGGTGGGCCAGTCCTTCCACGTCATCTCGGACGGGAAGAGCCGCGCATACGCCTCGCCTCCCTTTTCGACGCCCGCTCCGCGCCGCCATGCGAAGTCCGCCCTGCCGGGATCTTCAAGAAGTCCGTTGGCCACCTCCTCGCATTCGGACGCGACCCTCTTGCGCTCGCCCTCGGTAATCCTGGGAACGTCCATGATGTAGAAGCGAACGGCCAGCGCGATTACGACGGCGGTCGGCACGCAGAGGCACGCCACGCTTCGGATCAGCTTGAAATTGAGCGTTCGCATCTTCAGATTCCGAGGAGCCTGCGAGCCTCGGCAATCTGCGGTGAAAGGTCGACCTTGCGGTTGCCCTCGACGTATCCGCCCGCCGCAAGGTTCTCGAGGAAGCGGCGGAACTTGTGCGGACCGGGGTTCAGGTTGTCGAGCGCATAGACCTCGGCGGACCCGCACGTGCAGGCCTCCGATAGCATGCCCGTAGATTCAGCCGTCACGTAGAGCCGCCTTGCGAGCATGACGAACGCGGGGATAGGATTGAAATGATCCTTCGAGTAGATGAGCTTGTAGTCCCATGGATACGAGTCGACGAGGGCCTCGACCTCGGGTGGGGTGCGCCTGGAGGTCGTAACCCAGTGCTCGCAGGCCTTGGAATCCTCGAATATCGAATCAAGCTTCGCCTTGAGCCAGGGTACGGACATTGTGGAGCACGCGTTGGGTCCGCCGATGACGACGGCGAACGCCGGACGGTCCGACGGCTCGTGGCGGGACTTGAAGTCCGCCACGCCCTTTTCGTAGAACGCCTCGTCGTTCGCCACGAGGTTCGCCGGAATCTTCACGATGTTCGGCGCGGACGCCGGGTTGTCGAACTCCGGGGCGAGGATGCAGTCGAAGGAATTTACGTCGTATCCGCGCGGATATAGGACGACGCCGCACCTCGCACCGAGCCTGCGCGCGAGCGACTTCGCCGGATAGAACGTCCCGCTCCCAGTGCCAACCACCGCGGCGTAGTCCATCGCCTTCAAGTCGACCGCCGCGCCGTCCGCCGTCGTCCAGAGGGACATCGTCCTCACGCCAAGATGGTCGAGGAGGTAGGAAAGAGCCTTGTGGAACTTCGACTTGAAGCGGACGGGCAGAAGATCGTACTGGAGCCCGAGGGAGCGGACGAACGCCTTGGACTGGTTTTCATGACCCGCCTTGCCGTCCGTAAGAATCAAAACTCTTGTCATTGAAGCAAACCTTCCTTGCAGTCGGAAAAATGCGTATCACGATGCGGGCGTCCCAGAATTCGGCAGCGGCGCGTCGAGGACGATTCGCGACGTCTTCTTGCAGGCGTTCTTGAACATCTCCTTGACGGCGGAACGCATCTGGAGCTTGGCCGTGCCCATCGTCGCCTTGATTGTGCAACCGGCCGCACGGCGGTGCCCGCCGCCGCCGAACTTCGCGGCGAGCTCAGTCGCGTCCCAGTCGCCGCGCGTCCTTATGGAACAGCGCGTCTCGCGTGTGCGGTCCGGTATCTGGTAGAAGAAAAGCGCAATCTCGTTCTTCGCGACTGAGCGCGGAATCTCGATGATGTCCTCCGCATCCGCCTTGTTGCCGCGGACGGACCTGAAATCGTCGCGCGTCAGCGACACTTCGGCGACCTTGCGGTTCTTCCAGATGTGGAGCGACTTCCACGCCCGCTTCTTGAGCTCTATCGACTTGCGCGAGAAGGAACCGTAGATGACGTCGTTTATGAAGGCCGTCCTCACGCCGTACTTGAGCAGGTCGCCTGCAGCACGGAGAGTGCCCGGCTTGGTCGAGTCGTAGGCGAACCTGCCGGAATCCGTCACCATCGCGACCCACAACGCCTCCGCAATCGCAAGGTCGAGCTTCCATTCCATCCACTTTGCAAACCGCCATACTATTTCGCCGGCGCTCGACGCGCCCGGGTCGACGATCTGAACATCGCCGAAGGTGCCGTCATTCGTCACATGGTGGTCTATGCATATAGCGGGCAGCTTCTCGGCGACCGGCTTGACCTCAGGCGGCATGCGGGAGAAGCCGCTGCAATCAACGGCGATGAAGAGGTCGAAACGCCTGTGCTTCAGCTTCCTGACCGGTATAAGCCTGTCCACGCCGTCGAGGAAGCCGGGCTTGCCGAGCGCATTTACGTCAGCCGTCGCGTATGCGTCCTTGCCTGCGTTCGTCAAAAGCCGCGCCAGCGCAATCATCGAGCCGAGCGAATCTCCGTCGGGACTCAGATGCCCCGATATGAGAATGCGGCGGGCGCCTTCGATCAGGCGCTTCGCAGCACCGTAGTTCTCTCTCTTACTCTCTCCCATTTGGCCGCTTATTATATCATAAATCGCCGGACCTGGGGGAGGAAAGAACGCGATCCGCAATGTCGCATATTTCGTCTATCGCGGACGAGTCGGTCAGCTGGTGCATGAATTCGCGGCGGAACTTGAGGTGCCCGCGTTCTGCGCACATCCTGCGCGAAGTCTCGTATTCAAGGCCTGATATCATCCATCCAACCTGTATGAGCACGAAGTCCGAAAGGCACGATATGTCTTGATAATCGACGGGTTTCCCCTCTTTTATGCAATTTACGACAACCGGATTCGGCGGCGCCTCCGTTGCGAGGTTCCAGAAGGCGCGCGAATCGTGGCGCCAGTCATGGTTCGCGATCTGATCCTCGAGTACGCGGAATATGTCCAGCTTGTCCGCATCCCGCACGGTCCTGGAGCAGGTGAGCGTCAGCTCGTCCATCGTTGCGGACGGTATCTCGCGCCTGTTGTGGACGAGCACGGCCGTGAGAATCGCGTCCCTCTCGGGCCAATCGTCGAGCCAGCCACGCTCCTTCACTATGTCGTGGGAGAAGACGGCATGGTCCACGGAATCGGAATCGCGGAACGTGTTGTAGCGCTTCAGCTGCTCGTAGCGCCCAGTGTCGTGGAGCAACGCCGCAGCCTCGGCCGCGACTGCTGCGACGGGGTCGAAACCCTCCTCCCTCGCAATGCGCTTGGCGGCTGCGACGACGCCCATCGTGTGGACGAGCTTCAGCTGCATCATGTCCGGCAGCTTCCCGTCCGCCTCGCGGTATGCGTCTACGTATGCGCGGTACTTTCCACTCAGAACTTGAAGTCGATCTGCCATCTCACGAAATACGCCGGCTTGTCGGTGTCAAAGTAGTCGCCGGGGTTGAACCACTCCGCCAGGATATGCCCGAAAATCTCGAATCTCTCGCCCTTGTCCCTGTCCGCGCTCCATAGCGGGAAGTCGTAGCGGGCCTGCGTGAGGAAGCCCTTGTACATGCCGCTCCCGCCGCCAAGGCCGTCCTTTTCCTGCGCGAACATGGGTCCCGCCATGAGCCTTGCGGAGTGGTGCGGCGCGAACTCGACGCCCGCCACGCCCTTCAGGTTGTACATGTTGGACCACCAGCCGACGCCGTAAGTCGTCCCGTAGAGCATCATCTCGGAGTCGTCGACGCCGCGGTACCACATCGGGTCCCACCCGTGCCTTCCTCCGTCTTCGTCAGCCGCGTCCTTGTCGCCGCTCAGGGCGAGGAGCCCGCCGTCGAAGAACGGCTTCCAGCCCTTTGCGTCCTTGTCCTTCCACGAGACGCCCGCGTACGCAGCCCATGCGCTCAGCGATTCGTCCGCCCCGTTCTCGCCAACCTGGGTCATCAACTCAATCGGTGTGGAGAAGTTCGAAGTCCAGTGGGGGACAAGCTTCGTCCCCAGGAGGTTCACCTGACGGCGGGGGTGCTTCTCTCCCCTTCTGTGGAAGCTGGCCGTGTTCTTCTGGATTGCGAAGAGCTGGTAGTCGAGAGCCTCCACGGCGGAACTGAAGACCGCGCCGAAGCCCCAGTCGTCCATCTCCGTGTCGTTGCCGCCGAGCCCAGTGAGCTGCGTCGCCTCGTAGCTGCGGTGGGTTCCAAGGCGCATATACTCGCGGTCCTTGTTCAGGAGAGCGAACACATCGAGCCGCGTCACCTCGTCGAAGTGGAGCGCAAGGCGCACCATGTCGGCATACGTCGAACGCGACCCGTCTCCGGCAGTGCCGTCCACGAAAATGTGGTCGAGTCCGTAGAGACGGTAGAGGTCCTGCCGACCCACCCAAACGTCCAGCGAATCGAACCAGCTCGTCGCATCATCGAATAGTCCCATGCCCTCCAGGTACAAGTTGTCGACGACCACTTCGCCCGGCCACGTCGTCGCGTGTGTCGGCTGGACGAGCCCCGCTCGGAACTCGTCGTTGAGCCTGCCGTAGAGCCGCCAGTGGTCGCCCGCCTTGACCTCGGCCCAGACGCGCGGACGGAACCGCATCTGGTTCTTCGTCTTTGCGCGCGAGACGCCGGGACGGCTGATCATGCCGCCGCCGGGGAGCTGCGGCACGTTGTGCATTATCTCCTGGCGGATGCGCAGGTCGGCGCCCGCGTCAAAGGAGAAGACACCCGTTTCGTCGGCGGCGTCAACGGATTCGGCAACGGCCTTGGGGGACTCGGAGCCGACGGCTGCAATGGGAGCGAGGGCGGCGAGGATCAGGGCTTTCATAGAGACGTTCCTTACTTAACGGGGAGGAGCCTCTCCTGTCCGTTCATGTACGGACGGAGCACTTCCGGTATCGTGACCGAACCGTCCGCGTTCTGGTGCTGCTCGAGAAGCGCGACCATGAGGCGCGGGAGCGCGACGCCGGAACCGTTCAGCGTGTGGACGAGCTTCGTCTTGCCGTCCGCAGGATCCTTGAAGCGGCAGTTGAGGCGGCGTGCCTGGTAGTCCGTGAAACAGGAGCAGGACGAGACCTCGAGCCACTGCTGCTCGCCCGGCGCCCAGAGCTCGAGGTCGTAGCACTTCGCGGCGGAGAAGCCCATGTCGCCCGAGCAGAGCTGGAGTACGCGGAAGTGGAGCCCGAGCCCCGTAAGGACGTCCTCCGCCTCCTTGACGAGGACCTCGAGCTGCTCGAAGCTGTGGTCCGGATGGACGAAGTTCACCATCTCAACCTTGTCGAACTGGTGGACGCGGAGCATGCCGCGCGTCATCTTGCCGGCGGACCCCGCCTCGCGGCGGAAGCACGGCGTGTAGGCCGTAAGCTTGATGGGGAGGCTCTTCCCGTCGAGGATGTCGTCGCGGTAGTAGTTCGTGACAGGGACCTCGGCGGTCGGAATGAGCCAGAAGTCGTCGATTTGGCAGTGGTAGAGGTCCTCGGCGAACTTCGGAAGCTGGCCCGTGCCCGTCATCGAGTCGGAATTGACGACGAACGGCGGCAGCATCTCGGTGTAGCCCTGCTTCTGGCAGTGGAGATCGAGCATGTACTGGATGAGCGCGCGCTGGAGCTTGGCGCCCTGCCCGAGGATGATCGGGAAGCCCGTGCCGGTGAGCTTGACGCCGCGCGGGAAGTCGAAGATGCCGAGCCTCTCGCCGACTGTCATGTGGTCGAGGATCTTGAAGTCGGGGTCCTTCCACTCGCCGACGAGGCGGACGACCTTGTTGGCAGTGGAGTCGAGGCCGGTCGGAATCTCCGGGGCGGGGATGTTGGGGATCATGAGGAGAGTCTCCCTGAGGTCGTGCTCGACCGTCGCGAGCTCCTTGTCGATCTCGGCGATGCGGTCGCCCACGGCGCGCATCTCGGCCTTGGCGGCGGCGATGTCCCCTCCCTGCGCGGCGATCTTGCCGATCTCCTTGGAGGCGGCGTTGCGCTTCGCCTTGAGCGTCTCCGTCTCGGCCACGAGCGCACGGCGCTTCGCGTCCAGGTCGCGCGCCTTCTCAAGGCGCCCCTTCTCCACTCCGCGCCGCGCAAGGGCGGCCACGGTGTTGTCAAAATCATCCCTCAGCTTCTTGATGTCGATCATTTCGGTTTTTCTCCTGTTGGGGGATATTATATCATTTCTAACCCCGTCAGTTCAACACTCAGTTCCCTGAACAATATGAAAAGACCGGGGATCACCACGGACCAGGTCTTAGTCAGGGAGAACGCGCAGACGAGGGCGCTAGACGTTGTTGGCGACGCCCGTCATCACAGTGAAGAGGCTCTTGAGGATGTTGGAGATCATCTCGTAGCTCTGGTCGCGCTTGTTCGTCTCGCTCTGGAGCGTGATCATCTGCTCCTGGGACATCGTGTTGAGCTCGTCCAGCTTGGATTCGATGTTCGCGATGATCGCATCGTTCGTCATGGACGTGTTCGCCGTTATGCCCAGCCTGTTAAGCGCAGTCTGGGCGTTCATGAACGTCGTCTCATGCACAACGCCCTGATCGTCGGTCCAGGACACCGTCCAGCTGCCGACGAGGGAGTTTATCGTCGCGCCGTCTTCCAGGTCGAGGAGCTTCTTCTCGATGTCGGATATCGCCTCGATGTTGGCGGTGACGCGCGCCATCTGCTCCATGATCGCGACGACATCGGCCTCCTTCTCGGTCGCCCGCTTGAGGCATATGGCCATGACGAGCTGGCCGAGGGACATCGTGCGCGTGATGCCGTTGTCGAGCGTGACGTCGTACACGTTCGCCGTGAGCGGCTTGCCCGTCTCGGCGTTCCTGAGGCTCAAGGTTATCGCATCTGTCGTAAAGTCCATTGTTATCTCCCTTGTTTGGTTTCAAACCCCAATCGACATCATTGTTTCTATCGCAGGTTCGCCACCGTCATCTGCTTCGTCATGCCGGTGTTCTTGACGATGTTCGTCGCCGTCGAGTAGACTACGTCGCGCCGCGACTCGTATGTCTGGAGGTCGATCATGTCCTGCTGCGAGGCGGTCGCGTCGGAATTTAGCTTCTCCTTCAGCGCGGCGAACGCCTTCATGCGGTCGTTGTAGCTGTCGAGCGACGCAGGAAGCGTCCCGTCGCCGCCGATCGTCAGCTTGAGCTCGTTCTGGAGGAAGTCGCGGTATGTCATCCCCTCGTACCCCAACGCGGTCAGCTTCGAATCGTAGTTGCCGGTCTGGGCGATAATGTTCTCGATCACTTCGGACTCAGCCCTCAGCCTGCGGGAGTTGACGGTGATGATGTTCATCTTGTTCACCGTCTGGTCCTCGATGGCGACGCCCGCATGGACGCAAACGGCGTTCACGAGCTGGCCGAGGGTGAGACCCTCCATGCCGGCGTAGTTGTAGAGATTGACGCTGCCGACCTGCGTGGCGTTGCCCGCACCGTCGGAAACAGTCATCTCATGCAATGACACTGACTCTATCTTAGCCATAGATGATCTTCTCCCCCTTACGACGAAACAAAACCTCCACCGCCATTTTACATTCGCTACAAGTTCTTTATCAAGCTCGACCTGGTGTCGCTCACCGCAGTCATCATCGTCGTAGCGGTGGTGTACGCCTCGTCGCGGCGGTCGACTATTGACTGCAGGCGCGTCATGTCCTTCTGCGCGGCGTTGTTCATCTCGTCCACACCGCTCTTGACTCGCGACACGGCGCCGTCGCAGCTCGCCTTGTTCATGGTAAGAGTCGAGCCTGAGAGGAACCCCTCGTAGCCGCACTCCTTCATGATCGCCTCGAAGTCGGCCGAGCTGATTGTGTTGCCGATGCCGACGGATCTGTTGCCCCGGTCGTCGTCGGTGTAGAGGCCCTGAAGTTCGGTGAGCTTGGCGAGCACCGTACCATACTTCTCAAGCTTCTCGTTCCGGCGGTTGATGATGGTCTGAAGAGGCTGCACTTCGGCCTCGATAGCAGTGGCGCGGTTCTGGGAAATGACGACGAGCATGTCCTGGAGGTCCTTATGAACCCCGTTCAGGTTGTAGTCGTAGGCGCTCACCCCCCATTCACCGCCGATACGGTCGGCAGCGACCTCGATACGGTCGATAATACTTGCCATGGCAAAGGTCCTCCCTTGTTTCGCCTATATTATACCATAAATTGGTCTCTTCATGCAGAAATGCGACCATTTTTTACGGGGTGCCGCATTCAAACCAGATCCTTCCCCTCCGAGGCGCTGAATCGATTTTCGATGCACGGCCGTACCGCAAGGGCCTCTCCTTCATCCGTCTCAGCGGAAGCCGAGTATCTTGTGGAGCTGGACGGAGAGGGACCATCCGTCAAGCCGGGAGAGGACGGACTTCGCAAGCGCGAAGTCTATTTCACCGCCGCGGTCGCACGGCGAAACGTAGTAGTCAGCAGCCGATATCCTCCCGCGAATGGCGCGGCAGAAGTCCGCAGCCGCCTCGGAGGACGCGACGACGCGCACCTCGTCCGCGCGTGTCAGGACCACGCGGTCCGCAAACTCCGCCTTCGGCGAACAGGCGACGTAGTCCAGAAACTGGAACCAGTCCGGCTCTGCGGTTCCGTTCGTCTCCACCGCGATCCAGTAGCCTTCGCGCTTCAGCGCGGCCACGAGTTCCGGCATCTCCTCCACAAGGGTCGGCTCCCCGCCCGTCAGGATCACGCTCTTCGCCTTGTATCGACCCACCTCGGCGAGGATGTCGTCGAGCGAGAGGGAAAAGCGAGGCTTCACGTCGGTATCGCACCATGGACACGACAGATTGCAGCCCGCGAATCGCACGAAGACGCACGGACGCCCCGTGTTGCGCCCCTCGCCCTGCAACGACTCGAAGATTTCGACAAGTTTGTACATGGTGGTTGGCGTCAATCGTCAATCGCCTTGACGGCCAGTTCGGCGAAGGGTATCTTGTCGCGCGGATGCACGTCGTTCGGATCGCCCAGCCCCGCGGCGAACGTGTCGACGAAGATCGCGCCCGTCTCGTCGCAGACCTCGCGCTGTACGGCGCGGTACTGCTCCCACGAACGGTTCATCTTCGGGAGTCCCATCACAATGAACGGAATCTTCCTGTCTCCGCGCAGCTCCGAGACGAGGGCGCGAAGCGTCTCGAGCTGGTAGTCGCGGTCGGTCGGCGTGTCGGGCGCGACGCATGTCGTGGCGTTCGACTCGCCCTGGTACCAGAGGATGCCGTCGATATTGACGCCGCTTTCCTTTATGCGCTTGACACCTTCGTCGTACATCTTCGACACGGGCCACCAATAGGCTTCTTCCTTGTTTGCGCGGCGCCGCTGATACTCGCGAGCGACCCAGGCGCACGGGAAATCCCTGTTCTGGTCGAGACGGTGGCGGTTCGTCGCGATCGCGGCGAGATGCGGATAAAGTGGCTTGCCGTCCTTGCCCATGGCGCACATCGTCTGCTCGGAGAGGAACGATTCAGTGGGCGCGCCGCCCGCAGCGACGTAGAGCATGGCGATTGCCTTGCCAGTCGACTCGGCACGGCGTATCACGAACGACACGCCAAACGCGCTCTTTCTTATGGCGTTTTCGGGCGTCAACTGCGTCCATTTGCCGTCGTTGAAGTCCCAGAACCATATCTGGCATTTCGCGAGCCGCGCCATCTCGCCCTTCACGCGTTCCTTCTCCTGCGGCGTGGCGTTAAACTCGTTCCACCCCTTTTGCATGTTCGACTGACCGACGCAAAGCCAGACTTCGTGCGGCACATCCTCAACCTGACGCGGTAGACTTACTAAATTGTTAATATCCGGCATAAGCGCGCACGGAAATTGCTTGGTGAACAGTTTCGCAAAAGTCAGCTCTGCTATGATGTGCGCGCCTTCTGCATTCGGGTGGATCTTGTCGCGGGCGAAGATTTCGTCCATCTTCTCACGAAGCGGCTCCTGCATGTCGAGGCCGACTGCGTTCACCTTCTTCGCGACCGCCTCAAGGTCGGCCTGCATCAGGAACGGCTCGGGGCTGCGATAGAATTTCTGTCCTTCCGCGAGCGGCGAGAGCTTCGTCCAAATGGCGAATTTCACCTTTGGATTCGCCTTGCGGTAGTCGTCGAGGAGCGCGAGGTAGTCGCTTTCAAACTGCCCGCGCCTGCGTCCACCGGTGTACTCCTTGATGTATTCGCCGTTGTCGTTTATGCCGAGATTGCAGATGACGACGTCGGGCTTCCATTCGAGGGCCGCCTTGTGCTCGGGCATGTAGCGGAAGCCGCGCTTCTCGTTGCCGCGCATCGAGTCGAGGTAGATGCCGCGCCCTGAGTTGCCGAAGTTGCGAACCTCGTACTTGCCTGGCTCGAGCTCCTCGAGCATCTTCTGGAGCTGCGCCGGGTACGACTCGTTCGCGCGGTCGGCGAGGCCGAGGCCGTAGGTGATGGAATCGCCGATGCAGGCGATCCTGGTGCATTCCGCCAAAGCGGCGAGCGCGGCGGAGAGAGAGAGAAGGACGATGAGTTTTTTCATTTCTTCTTATGGCACAATTCGCATTTAACAGACAGTCGTATTATACCATATCTCAACCACGCGCGTCAGTTGGAAATTGTCCAGCCTACTTGAGGAGGACCGTCTTGGCGTGTCCGTCGTAGACAACCTCCTGAATCCCGCCGCCGACGCGGCGGACCTTGATCGTGCGCTTCGCCGGCATGCCGGGATAGGACCCTTCGCGCGCTCCGATAGTCAGCACGCCATTCGCATCGTCCCAGCTGAAGCGCACGTTCGCGCATTCGCCGCGCTCGTACCCGCGATCGACGCCCGCATCCTCGTAGAGCGTGAACGAGCCGTCCGCACCGGGATAAACCGTCGCCGTGAGATCGACCTTGTCGGACCCCGCGGTGGAGCGCATCGGGTTCTCCGCCGTCACAAGAACAGAACCAGCCTTCACGAACACCGGGATCTCATCGCGCGTCACCGGCACCGAGACCGTGCGTCCGGACTGAAGCGGCCCCTGTCCGCTTGTGAGGCCGTACCATCCGCCCTCCACCTTCGGGAGGTAGACGTCCATCTTGTCTATGCCCGCCTTAAGGACGGGGGCGACGAGGAGCGAGCGACCGAACATGTATTCGGTCTCCGCCTTGAGCGCACCATTGTCCCCGGGGAAGTCCATCACGAGCGGACGCATCATCGTGCCGCCCTCGGTGACGACCTTGGCGGACGAGTAGATGTAGGGCATCAGGCGGTACCTGAGCGCGATCTGCTTGCGCACCGCGGCCAGGACCTCGTCTCCGTAGCGCCAGGGCTCGGTGTCGGAGATAAAGCCGTGGACGCGCATCATCGGCGAGAACGTCGCAATCTCCAGCCAGCGGAGGAACGTCTCGTGGTAGTCGGCGTCCTTGTACTGTCCCCACGGACGGAAGAAGCCGCCCGCGTCGAACGTCCACCAGGGGTGTCCCGCGGCCGCGAGGCCGAGTCCGCCCGCAAGCTGGCGGCGGAGCGTCTCCCAGTCGTGCCCGACGTCGCCGGACCAGACGAACGATCCGTAGCGGTGCAGCCCGGGCGCGCCGCTTCTGGTGAGGATCATCACGCGCTCGTCGGTGGTGCCGCGTATGCCCTCGGCGATCGTCTTGCTGACCTGGTTGGGATAGGAGTTGCGGACACGCTCTCCGGCGAGCGTCCCGCCGCGCACGCGGCGTCCCGCAAGGTCGTCGTTCTCGGGCTCGGTCGCGTCGAGCCACCATGCGTCGATGCCAAACGGCTTGATGAGGCGCTTGTTGAAGTTCTCCCAGTAGAAGTTCGCCGCCTCCGGATTGAAGAAGTCGATCCAGTCGGTGCCCTTTATGTTGAAATGCCTCTGCTCCATCTCCTTGCCGACTTCGGATCCGCGGTCGATCTTGGACCAGACCGAGAGCATCAAGCGGATGTCCATCGAGTGGAGCTCGTCCATCATCCCCTTCGGGTCGGGGTAGTTCCCCTCGTCGAACTTCATCGCGTTCCATCCGTACTTGCCCCAGTACTGCCAGTCCTGGACTATGACGTCGATAGGGATTCCGAGTTCGCGGAACTTCCGCGCGTTCTCAAGGAGCTCCTTCTGCGAATGGTAGCGCTCGCGGCAGTGGACGTAGCCGAACGCCCACTTGGGCGGCAGCGGGGAGGAACCGCTCAGCGACCGATACGTGCCGATCGCCTCGTCCGCATTGCCGACGAAGACCGTGTAGTCGACCCCTTCGGCGACGGGCGAGGCGAAGACCGTGCGGCCCGCGACGCGTCCGTACTCGACGGACGGCTCGTCGTCCTTCTCTATGTCGGCCGTGAGGACGTGCCTGCCGGCGTCCAGATGGACGATGGCGGAGGCCGTCGGCGGCAGCCACGTGTTGTTGAAGTCGAACACCTTCATGCCGTCGACGGACAGGTTGTGCTTGCGCGCCATCTTCCTGCCGACGTCGAGGAGAAGCGCGTAGTCGCCCGCCTCGGCGACTTCGATCTCCGCAGTGAAGAGCCCGTTGCGGCGCTCCTCCTTGGCACCGCCCGACGAGGTTGTGACGTCCGCGACGACCGCCTTGTCGCCGACAGCGGTGCGGGTCATCCTGACGCGTCCCGCGCCGGGGTTGAACTCCGTCAGGCCGGGGTTGTTCCAGAGCATCGACCAGCCGCGGCTGGAGGTCACCATCGGCATCGATATCTGCGTGTTCACCTGAGTGAGGCGGCGGGGAAGCCCGCGCGCGTTCAGGTAGCCGTCCTGGAACTGTCCGAGTCCGCACAGGAACTCGCCCTCGGGAGAGTCAAACTCCGCCCTCGCACGGTGCGTCTTCTCGCCCTGGATCTCGCCGTCCTGCAGGTCGGACGCGAGCTCCTTCAGTATGACCTTGCCGGACTTGTCCTTGAACGTGATGGTGCCCGCCTTCTTGTCCACTTCGACTGACATCGACGGGAGGGTGTACAGCTCGCCCTTCGCGGTCGTGCTGCGCTTCACTTTCACGCCGCGCTTCACGCCAAGGTAGGTGAAATCCTCGGCGGAGCGTCCGCCCCTTACGATCCGAACCGCGTTGTCCGCCAGCGGGACCACCTCCAGCGGCTCGACCGCCGCCATCGCCCCCATAGACGAGACTGCCGCCGCGCACGCTAGGATACCGTTTATCATAGCCTTCATTTCATTCTCCTTGTTGACAGTGAAGCGGTGGGACACCATTCCGCCTTGACGACGCATATTCTACTACATTGTCGGTCATTCGAACATCACCCAAAAGTGTAGAACGTGAAAGAGCGCCGTCAAGCACAAGTGCAGGTCGAAGCGACCTGCACTTGTGGCCAACGCCTCGAAGGAAGCGCTGTGGACTAGAGAGATTTCAGCAGCGCCCTGATCGAGCGCTCGCGGGCCTCGACCGACTCGCACAGGCGGAACTGCACGCGCGCCCTGTTCAGGTTCTGCTCCGGCTGGGTCGTCTTGAAGTAGACGTTCCCGGCAAGGTAGTCCTGGAAGAAGCGCAGCCCGAGCTCGAACGGGAGAAGCCGTATCGAGTCGTAGAGGTACGCACGGTCCGCATCCGTTAGGAACGCCCCCGCCTCGCGCATGTAGCCCTTGCAGAACGCCGTGCACAGGTCCTCGTCGAAGACGACCTTGGAGAGGTTGGACACCTCCTCGCCCGCCGGGTTGCAGATGGAGCGGAGCGCGTCGCCGAAGTCGAGGTGGATGAGACCGGGGCTGACCGTGTCGAGGTCGATCATCGCCGTCCCCTTCCCCGTCACGTCGTCGATCATGATGTTGTTCACCTTCGGGTCGCCGTGGAACATGCGCTTCTTGAGCTCGCCCGCGCCCTCCGCCTTTTCCAGGCAGAGCGCGAGGTCGCGACGCTCCTCGATGAACTTCGCGAGCCTCTTCGCCTCCATGGAGGCGAAGAGGAGGTCCTTCGCCGACTTCGTCTTCAGCGTCTCGTCGTACTTGGCGAGGTAGCCCGACGTGATGTGGAAGCCGGGGAGCGGATCCTTTATGATGGACGGATCCATGTCGCTGATGAGGTAGTGGAAGTGTCCGAGCGCGGCGCCGCACTCCATCGCGTGCTCGGGTCCCTGTGCGACGTCGAACGCGTGGGCGGACATGATGCGCGTTATGACGCGCCATACCTCGCCCTTGTCGTCGATCACGTAGTCCCTGGAGTCCTTCGCCTTGATTATCCTCGGCATCTGCCACACGCGGTCGTCGAGGCCCTTCTCGGCGTCGCTCTCAAGCTTCTCATGGCAGTGCTTCGTCACCTCGTGCATGTTCTCCATGATGACCTCGGGCTGCGGGAACACGTTGCGGTTCACGCGCTGGAGTATGACCTGCGTTTCGGAGAACGTGTTGCGGTATATTGCAAGAAACGTGTCGTTGATGTTGCCGTTGCCGAACGGCTGGAGCGAGACAAGGCGCCCCTTGATGTTGAATTTGTTTACGAGGATCGAGAGTTCCATCAGAGCCTTCCTTTCGTGGGCTTGCGTGGCGGTTTTCGGTTGAGAAAAGTCCTGTCGACCGGGGTGAAGTCGATCCGGCGTGTGCGGAAGTCGACCTTTGCGACGTGTACGCGGATGCGATCGCCGATCCGCCAGCTGCCGCCGCCGGGGGCGGAGAGCGAGTGGTCGGACTCGTTGTACGTCACGAACTTGCGCGAGAGGAGCGATACGTGGACGAGCCCCGAGACCGCGAGCTCCTGTATCTCCACGAAGCATCCGAACGGCGCGCACTTGACGACCACGGCGTCGTAGTCGAGTATCTGACGCGTGTTCAGCTGCTCCTCGAGAAGCCTGTACTTCTTTATCTCCAGAAGCCCGCGCTCCGCCTCGGCGGCGGTCTGCTCGCGTTCGCTCGTGTGCTCGGCCCACTTGGCGAGGAGCCTCGGCTGGACGCGCGCCTTCGCGACGCCGCCCTCGAGGTACGCGGCCAGCTGGCGGTGCAGCGTGAGGTCGGGATAGCGGCGTATCGGCGACGTGAAATGCGCGTAGAAGCGCTTCGCAAGCCCGAAATGCCCCATGTTCGTCGAGTCGTAGACGGCCCTCTTCATGGACCGCAGGACCATCATGGCCAGCGTCGGATAGAGCGGATTCGACTTTATCGACTTGAGGAACTGCGCCAACACCTTCTGGTTCGCGATGTTGCCCATCTTCACGCCGAGTCCGCGCATGTCGGCCCTGAGCATCAGCAGCTTCTCCTCCTCCGGCGGCTCGTGGAGGCGGGCGAGGATCTTCACTCCCTTCGACCACAGCTCCTTCGCAACCGCCTCGTTCGCCGCGACCATGCACTCCTCGATCATCTGGTGCGACTCGTCGTAGGGACGCGTCACGAGGCCCGTCATCTCCCCTTCCTCGTCGAGGATCACCTCGGCCTCGGGCATCTCTATGTCGAGCGCGCCGGAGGCGAACCTGGCGGACCTCAGCTCCTGCGCGAGGGCCGCTATCTCGCGGATCACCGTGGCCTCGCGGCGGCCCAGCTTCGCGCCGGAAGGCCCCTCGGCGCCGCCCTTTATCACCTTCATCACCTGTTCGTACGTGAAGCGGGCCTTCGAGCGGATGATGGACTTCGCGAAGACGCGCTTCACCATCTCGCCCGACTTGTCGAAGGTCATGAACACGGAGAACGCCAGGCGATCCTCGCCCGGAACCAGCGAGCACACGCCGTTGGAGAGCTCCTCTGGAAGCATCGGCACCACACGGTCCGCAAGGTACACGCTCGTCGAGCGCCTGTACGCCTCGCGGTCGAGGGCGCCGCCCGGAGGGACGAAGTGCGAGACGTCGGCAATGTGGACGCCGAGGACGCGGTTGCCCCTCCTGTCAGTCTCAAGCGAAAGCGCATCGTCGTAGTCCCTCGCGCTCTGCGGATCGCAAGTGAAGATGAACCTCTTCCTCAAATCAAGCCTCTTGCCGGGATCCTTCAGCCGCTCCCCGACATGGCGCGCCTCCTCCAGAACTTCATTGGGAAAGGATTTGGGGAGTTTGTAGAACTTCATGACCGCCGCAGTGTCCTCCTGCGGCGTCCTCCCGGGTGGCGGGAACATCATCTCGTTTTCTTCAATCATCATTTTGTATACATTATACCAAAAATCCCATCGCCATGGGAAGTGGGACAATGCATACAGCCGGAATGTCCGGCAGTCGCTAGCGGTCGCCTCGGGAAGCCAGAAGGGTCGGAGCTTATTGATACAGTAGAATTGATACAGTAAATCATGCCAGACTGTACTCCTGCCTAGGCGACATAGGATTGTCCGGGTCGGTTCTTGCGACAAGCCCCTTCTCCATCAGCGGCGTCATGTAGTATCTCGAGAAATGGATCCGGCTCCTGTCAGCGCCAACGCGCGGTCCATCTCCTCGTCGTCAAATGAAATGCCGAGGCTGCGCTTCAGCTCCGCTTCCTGTATCCCGAAGGCGTCCTCTTCCATTGGTATGCCCGTCTCCTCCTCCTTGCGGACGCGAAGTTTGTACACTTCCTCGCCGAAAAGTTCGGGGTCATCGAATATCTCGCTGTCGAGCATATTCACCAGTTCGTTCAAGGACTTCTTCGAGGTGTCCGTCTTGAGTATCTCGTCTGCCGTCATCACCGTCTCCTTTCGCTATATCAGCTTTTCATCAAGATAGACGTCTGCAAGCACATCGTCCATCATGCGACTGTAGTCTGCTTCCGTCACGGCCTGGGCTGTGTGGGCTTCGACAAGCGACGTCATCATGGCCTCCCGCGAGACGCTCCCTCGCTTGTAGCGGTCGTACATCCCCAATACGCCGCCTCCGTCGCGCCCTTCGCCAAACGGCGAGAGGTTGAATCCGGCGGCTCGTCCGAGCGAAAGCAGCCTGTCCACGGCCCGGCGGAACATCAAAACGCTCTTTGTGCGCCAATCGTCAAGCCCCGCAATGACAATACAGATTCGCGGCAGCGGAACTGGCGTCTTTGCGTTGTAGATGGTGAGGTTGGGTATTCGCCGTTGGGCAAATGCCTCAAGGCGGAGTCTCATTTCCTGCATCAAGAGCGACCGCACGATAAGAATGCCCAGCCCATCGTCCGTGCATGGGTTTTCGATGTGCGGCAGCTTTTTCCCCTGCTCTTCGGCTCTCTGCGCGACAAGCGGGGGATACACCACCTCAAGAGGCGGTAAACAACCCTTAAGTCGCCGCAATCCGGCATCACATCCAAAGGCGTATGTCAACGTTTCTGGCTTCGCGTTCAATCCTCGCATGGCGTCACGCTCCCCTCTGGCTGTTGTCCTTGCCCGCAAACCTCTTTGTGTGTTCCCATCCGGGCTTGCGGTCGCGTCCCGCACGGACGGCGGCATCCACACGCGCCCGTCGCGCAGTGTTGGCGGCGAGGCGTCTTGCCGCCCATGCCTCCGCCTTCGGGGTCGCCGCCACATGGCGCACAGCATCGTGGACGAGCCGCGCAACGATGACGCTCATCGTCACGTCCTGTGCGTCCGCAAGCGTCATGATTTTCGCCGCGTCGCCGATGTCGCACCGGCTCATCAGCGCGTAGGTCGTCGGTCTTGCCTGTCTCATCGTTTCTCCTTTCGTTTCTCGTTTTTCTTTGTCCGCTCAAAGCACCACGAGCAATGCACCCCTTGGAGAAACTTCAAGCCACCAGTCTTTGTCCAAAACTGGTGGCTCTGGAACCCAGTTTCCCTTTCGGGCACATCCGCTTTCGCACTCCACCGTGGCAGTTCCGTCGCTCGGTTGGCATCATTGCTTTCGCAATGAACTCATGATGTTCTGAACGCTGTATATTATACCAAATCCGCCGTCCGAGGACAATGGGGTTGCGCGAAAAATCGGCGCAAACACGGGTCGTTGCTACCCGTTTCGGGATGCACGGCGGAGGCTGACAAAACGAGGTGCTTTCTTTCCCATAGGCTGTCACCACGCTCTGGCGTCCTCCAGATTCGTGTCGTTGTCCTTGACGTTGAACCAAGAACGCATAGACGACCCTATCTGCTGGCTTACCCCCTCGCCAATCCGTCCATAGTGCGCATGGGTCACATGTCCGAGTTCATTGGTCTGCGTCCTCACTCGATAGACAAGGTAATCGTCTTTCGCAAATTCCATGCGATTCGTCACGGCATTCATGACACGGGCATAGCGAAGGTCAAATGCTTTCTCAAACGCCGCATTCGTTGAAGCAACATAGTCATATCTGCAGCTGCTCGTTGTGTCGGCCGTCCGGCGGTAGAAGCCGTCAGCGCAATTCGGAAACTCAACAGAAAGATGCGCATGGAAGTCATACCAGTCTTTCGGGTTGCGCCAACCGTCGAAAACCATGTGTATGTCGTCATGACGCCCCTTGCCGTATGGCGGACACCAATCAAGCATCTCAAGGTCGAGTTTGACAACCTCGTTTGTCGCAGGGAACCGCTTGTATTCTATGAACTTGAAGGCAAGGCTTACGGGGTTGCGCTTCTTCTTCAACACGGCAACGGTCTCAACAGTCCCATTCGACCACTTGCGATGTTTCTCCGCGTCCTTGTCGGGAAGGACTCTGAAAACGGGGTCTGCCTTTGTTTCATAGTACCCGTCTTTCCGAATCCATGTATGCACCTCTCCGATGCAAAGCCCCTTGGCGGAGAAGCACCCCTGCGTATTGGTCTTGCCGCGCTTGACATCGACCTTTTCCGGTGCGGTGTAGAACGTGACGGAGATCGTGGCGTCTGGCACGGCCTCGCCCATGTCGTCAACCACCTTGATCCTGACATCTGCCAAAGCCCCGTCGATGATTGGGCTGTATGCAACAGCGAGATTGGCTACACCAACCGCCGCCAGAAGGCAAGCAAGCGTTTTCATTGGTTCAACCCTCCAACTTCAACAATCTTTCTAAAGACTGGATGCACGAAGAAATATGCGACGTCCTTTATGTCCGAATGAAGGAACCGCCCGCCCAAGCCCGTGCGTCGTTTTCGCTCACGTTCGCGCCGTGAATGAAAAAGACATTCGCCTTTTCCGCATGAGCGGCGAACGGCGTCAGAACCGCCGCGAATGCAAGTAGGAATCCTACGATACGGCGGCAAATCTGCCGCGATACGCTATCAATCATGGTGCGAACCCCTTTTCTCCGCCCGGGATGAGGTTGACCGTCGTGTCCGCCTCAAGGTTCGGATCGTTCTCGTTGGGGTTGAAATACATCCCTTTTGAATATATTCCGCTCTTAAGATTAATTGGTCCATATATCTTTGCATAGTGCGCGGAAACTATATTTCCCCTGTCATCGCATTTTGTACGAGTACGTATGACTATATATTCGTCATCGTCAAGAAGTTGCGTTGCATATCGTCCTTTGTACTTCTTGCCCCACGAAGCAAAATCAAGACGCTTCATGTATACGGCATTTGTACCTGCCGTATAGTCCGAACGGAATCTCGTTCCAGTACATTTCGCCATATAGAATCCATCGTGTACACTATTGGTGAACACAAGTGCGCAATCAAGGGCCTTGTCTTTTGCAAAGTGTTCGTCAGAACATTCCACAACGAAATCTGTAATGTCGCCTTTCCCATCAGGCTTCACCCAATCGCCTTTTTCCATATCGAATCCCCATGCGCCAGAGGTGGCATTATTAGGGTATTTCATCGGGTGGTGGATTATTTGTCTCAAGACGCACATTGGAATCGGCTTCACAATTGGCTTCAGCTGCACGACAAGATTTGTCTCGAACTGCGTCTGTCGCAAATCCAGACCATCGGGAACTGCCGCAAACTGCGCCCCGCCGCCGCAACCATAGAAACCTTCCGCACCTATCGTGTAGGAAAACATCGTGGATTTACACGGAAAGGTAATATGTATCTCGCCATTCGTATCAGAATTTCCATAAACGTCCATGTAAACCGTGCGCCCGAAGTTTTCTCCGGGAATCCATTTCTTCATTGTATTGATTTTTGCAGTGGCATTACTCACGGCATTGTCGTTATAGTCAACGACCTTGAAGTGTACCGTGGAATTCCGCTGGAATACTGCGGCTATTACATTAGTACAGCCTGAAGCGGCGAAGAGCATTGCCAATGCCATTACGTTCTTCATCGTAGATTTCCTTTCTCAATGATTGACAGAAATACATCACGGACTACTTGATACGGTCGGTTCTTTATATCACTGTGCTTCCAAGCTTGATTATGTCCAACCCCATATAAGCGTTCCCATGCGGCTAGCGATAATTCCGGCATGTTTTCATTCCGGTATTCCCATATTCCAGCAGGATCAATCGCATTCGCCCCTGCTGCATACGATTCGGCGGGAATGCCGTCGGCGAGCGCATGTGCTCGGATGGCTGGTTGCGTAGCAAGGAACGATCCGTTTGTTCCGTAGAGTCCACGCTCATCGAAAAGTCCGAAGAATGAGTTTGTGCAAATCAGCAAGTCCGCCAATTCCGCCGCGTTCGTCGGATTCATGTGGGAAAGGAGATTGTCATAGTCGCTGTTGAACGACCATCCCGCTTCATTGTTCCCCGGCAGGAGCATCGTCCACTGTCCCTTGCGTGACTCCTGATTATACCAGGCAAAATCCGCAGAGAGAACCGGCATCAGTCGCCCCACGCCGTTCGTCAGGACGTCTTCGCCGGTCGAATAGTAGTTGTAGGCGTTCGTGATGCTTGCGAACCGGCCGCGCCATGTCATCCCGCAACGTCCGTCGTTCGGGTCAAGCCGCTTCCACGCCTCGTGCCAGCGGCTCGCCCACAGGCGATTGGTGTAGTCATGCCAGTCGGGATTCGCCATGTTGTATGAGGACTCGTCCGTTATCGCCCCATCGTCGTATGCCTCCATCGGCACCGCCGCGTTCAGCATGAAGTACGACGAGACTTGCATCCCGTGGTCGGCAATTGCGCTCGACACGAGCATGTTGCCGAGACTGTGTGCCGCAATGACCTTCTCGCCAGACAACTGCGCGACGATGTTGGTGAGCGCAGACGCCGACTCAAATGCATGTTCCACGTTGACGTAGTAATTCGGCGTGTTGTCGAGGTACCACCCGTGGCGGCTGTCGTCGCCGTACCATGTCACAGCCGTGAACGCACAGTTCGCCCCCGCCTGCCACATCCGCTTGAACATCTCCGCGCCCCATCCGCGCGCCTTTTCCTCGCTGACTGAATAGCCGTGGACGAAAAGGAAGTGCTTTCCGTTCGTGTCCGAATCGGGCAGTCCAGACGGCTCGGACAGCCTCGACTCCCGCCCCGTCCCGACATCGACCCCCGCCGCCGCCCGGATGTTCGCCCAGCGGTACATGTCCTCGACATGGCTGATGCACAGGGGAAGTCCGAACGAATACAGGACTTGTCGCGACGTCTTGTCAAAGAAAACAATGACAAGCGGCGCGGACGAAGGGCGGATACCCTCAGCCATCATCACGCCCTTTGACGAATCCTGCGCAATCATCGCCAGCACGTTGTCGGGCACGTTGATTCCCGCAGCCGTCACCCTGACAACCGCCGCAGTGTGCGCAGCCTGATCAAGATTCGGACCGCACCCGCCGATGTCTTCGCGGTGGAACTTCCCCGCCTCCAGATTGCCGAGACTCGTCCACACAATGTTGATCGCCGCGTCGGGATGCATGAGCCCCACACCGACCTTGCCGCTTTCAAGCCACGGTTGAAACGGTGAAATGTTGAGCCACATCGGGAAGAAGTCGACAAGATCGCGCCGTCCGTTCACCACGCTGTCCTTGCAGTCGGCGTTGGACTGATTCGGGATATCGACAAAATCATCTTCGCCATCGGCGATGTCCGCGTCGTCGTTCACCCACATGCGGAACATCTTGCCGCGCAAATATGCGTCAAGGTCGCTCTCCGCATGAGCGGCGAACGGCGTCAGAAACGCCGCGAACGCGAAGAGCATCCCTGCCCCTGCGAGGCGGGAAACCATGCCAACGGATGCTGTCTGCCTTGTTTTCTTCATACACGCCGTGGTATCGTGCTTACTATTATAGCAAATATGCGACCGTTAGACGGCGATTCGCCCCCATCCACAACAGCTCAGCCAAGCCACTCCTTCGACAGCGCAGAGAGTTTCTGCATAAGGGCGCGGGTGCGGGAAAGCGCGAAGATGATCTCCTGGTAGTGGTCGATGTCCTCGTTCGTGAGTGTGCGGCCTCTCCTGTCCTTCAACCATTTCTGTGCGGGTTGGTAGCCGCCGATGAACATGCTCCATGCCTCTTCCGGCACATGGTCGAAGTATTGTTCGTCGTTGATGTACACCTTGCTGTTGACAAAGCGAACATCCTCGACGGTGTTACTTCCCGCCTTCGGAAAGTTCGCTGTGCGGTTGCGTTCGCTGGTTGTAGGTTTGATCTTCAGCAGATGCGTTTCGCGCAGTTCGCCGCCAATCTTCGCAAGTTTCTTGAAGGTCGCGGCGTTAGTCGGGTATGGTATGCGCGGAAAATCGACCTTGAGGAATTCCCTGTAGCGTTCGCGGTATTCGGGTGTGTGCAGAACGGCATAGATGTAGTCGAAGATGGACTCGGGCGTAGGTTTCTCACGCAGAGACGCAGAGGCGCGGAGAGATTCTTCAATCTTCGTGACGACATCTTTGTTCAGATTCGGCACTTTCTCCACCTTCCCAAGCGTATCGTGGTAGAGATAGAGAGGGAAGACGTTTGCGTTGTCTTTTGACGACAAAATAGTCTTGTCGGTTATCTTGTCCGTCACAAAGACAGGAGAATTATTATCCCTGCTATTGATACGTATCAAGCATAGACCAATATTCTCACCGGCAATGAAATGGTTGAAGATTTTTCGAACACTACGCCACACAACTGTATCATCATAAAATACACAAGTGTCGTCAAATGGTCGATACGTCATTGGACGAATACTATCGCTGATGTTGTTTGTCCCCTGAAGAGCTTTATGCGCTTTTACGATATCCCACCCTGCTTTCTCCCGGACATTAAACTTCGCGTAAAGATTCTCATGCGCTAAAGAATTCTTAAACGCTGTGAAACGATGCACGAGAGTGTCATAGTCACCATACGCAAAGGTGTCATGTGCAGAAGTCACCCCCATGCCATCTTCTATGAATAATTCCTTTATGCTAAAGCCATTTTCATAGACACCTTTGCCTTTTGTGTTCTTCGGCACAAAGAAGTACATTGGCGTGACAGGCTTAACCTCTTCATAGGCAACATCGGCAAAGCCCGTAGATTCGAGGAACTTGTATTTGTCTTTGCGCGTCCCCCACAGGTCGGCGTAGTAAACCTTGCCGAGTGCGCCAGCAGGCTTCTTGCCCGTCTTGACGAAAACGTTGATGCTCACACCCTGCATGATTGTGAACACGTTCTCGTCTTTGCTTCCGTCTGGGCAGACCTCATGCCTCTTCGCGTTCCCGTGAAGGTTGAGGACGTAGATTTCATCAAACGCATTAAGAAGATTCCAGCGCATTCCTCGAAATGTCGGGTTGTCAAGAAATCCGTGTGGATTGATATAGGCAAGAATTCCTTCGCCCTTGCGCTCCACATAATCCTGCGCAAGACGGATGAACTTCACATAGTCGTCATTCAGCCACTTCGGGTTGCGCTCCTTCAGCTTCTCTTTGCCTCCCGGCTCTTTCTTGTAGGCATTCATCAGTTTCATGAAGTCCTTGAACAAATCGCCTTTGTTTTGGCTTTCGCCGCTGTAGGGCGGGTTGCCCATGACGACCATCACGGGGCAGTCGCGCTTCACGGCGTTCGCGGCGTTCGCCTCCGCGCCGAGGAGTATGTCGAAGAGCGTACCGTCCAAGTCCTTCGCCTTCTCAAGCGAGTTGGTCAGGAAGATGTTGAAGCGTTTGTCCGTATTGTGTTCATAGCCGGTGTCGGCGAGAACGCGGTCGAGCTTGATGTGCGCCATCGTGTAGGGGGCCATCAGAAGCTCAAAGCCGTTGAGACGCGGAATGAGGTTCTCGGCGACATAGCCGGGCCACTTGCCCTTGTTGGCGGCAAATTTGTCGTAGATTTGGTTGATGCATTCGGCGAGGAACGTTCCCGTTCCCGTCGCGGGATCGAGAATCTGGACTTTCGGCACGGTCTTCTTGACCTTTTTTGTCAGTTTCTTTCCCGTGTCGCAACTCTCTGTCACAGAAACCTGCACAGTGTCTCGGCTGGCGATGCCATCTGCGATGCCAAAACGCTTTGTGAGGATGTCATCGACGGCACGGACGATGAAGCGCACGACCGGGAGCGGCGTGTACCATACGCCCCTGTCCTTGCGCAGTCCCGCGTCGTAGGCGTTGAGGAAGTCCTCGTAGAAGTGGATCATCGGGTCGCTTCGCTTCTTGGACGTTCCGTAGTCCTTCATGATGCCACGCACATCTGCGGCGGCGAACAGGCGCACGATGTCGTCGACCGCCCACTCGATTTCCTTCTCGATGTCCGAATTGATGTGGTTGAAGAGTTTGCGCAGGAATGGATTGCTTTTCGGGATGAGCCGCGCCGCTTCTTCGCGCGAAAAATTCTCCGGCGTATTATCGTGGAGACGGGCGGCGAACATGCCGTATGTCAGCGTCTGTGCGTAGATGTCGGAAAACTCCTCGGACGTGGTGTTGGGCATGAGGACGCGCTTGAATCCCTCCAGCAACTCCCAAAGAGTGGAGCCTTTCGCGTGTCCGCTCGAAAGGAGCTTCTGCGCCGCGACCTGAAGAAGCCGCGCCTTGCCCGCCATGAGCTGTGCAAGTTGGGTCGGCGAGGTAACCGTTTGTGGGGTGGCGTCGCCGAGCTTTTCCACGAGCGAAAGGAACTTGCCGAAGTTTTCGGATAGGGGGCGGATGTCCTTCCCCGCGATTTCCCCGATGCGCACGGAATCTATGAGCTGACCCTTGCTGTAGAAAAGAAATTCAAGGTAGTCCGTAAAGGCGATATTGTCGAGCGAGGCTTTGTATCGGTCGAACTGCTCTTTGTTGCCGGTTGCCTTCTTCCCTTCGAGGTCGCCGACGCCGATGTTCTTTGCCTCTACGTAGCCGACCGCCATGCCGTTTCGTATGATAGTGCAGTCCGGCGCACCGCACTCAATCTGCGCGCCATCGTTCACAACCGTAGATCCAGGAATGAGAGTTTCAAGAAGATTCACAAGTGCGAAACGGTACGTGTGTTCGCGGGCTGTTCCTGTCTTCCACATCCTTTCGACATCTGCAATATAGTCATTGATGGCGGCATGTTGACCATCCAAACCCCTCGTTGCAGAAGGGTTCTTCGCGTTCGTCGTATTCTTCTTTGTCATTTTAAGGGCCTCTCTTTCATGCGCTGATTTGAGGCCCTGAGATTGCCAGTCTATAGTACACGAAGAGAGGCCACGCTTTCGCGTGAACCCCACAACGAATCACTATAGACTGAACTTTTCAGGTTTCAAATCAGCGATTGTTGCAGTTCCCTGCAAACTCCTCAACGGACACCATGTCCGCGTTGGCTATGTCCTTCGCGCCGCCCATGCCGGGGCATTGGCGGCTTGAATTGGTGTGTATTATACCATTTTTGCGCTTCGCGGTGGGCGGCAAAACGCAAGAGTGCGATTTTGGCGTTGGTTATTTCTACCCGAAGTTCTAATGGTTTGTTTGCCGCACCGCCGCACCAAGCCGCCTTTTTCGTTTCGGTCGCACCTCCAATGAGGAATGAGAATATGGTATAATATGCCCCGATGACTGAAACAGACAGGATAGAATACAAGCGTGAATTGTCGCCCGACATCGACCTTGAAGAAGAGTCCGTTGCTTTTCTCAATCGACGTGAAGGCGGCATCCTGTACATCGGCATCGACAAACTGGGGAATCCTGTCGGCGTGAAGGACATCGACGGCGATATGCTCCGAATCAAGGACAGACTGCGCAACAACATACTTCCGTCCGCGATGGGGCTGTTCGACGTGACGGCGGACGAGGTAGGCGGGGTGAAGGTAATCAAGGTGTTCTTTGCCGGCGGGAGCGAGAAGCCGTACTACCTCAAGCGATACGGCATGACCCCCAAAGGCTGTTTCATCCGAATTGGCACGGCTTGCGAACCGATGCCGGAGTCGATGATAGAAGACCTGTTCGCAAGGCGTGTGCGCAACTCCATCGGGCGCATCCGCTCCGTCCGCCAAGACCTCACCTTCGAGCAGTTGCGCATCTACTACCAAGAACATGGCTTCAAACTCAACGACAATTTTGCGCGGACGCTGGAACTGCTGACGGACGACGGCGCATACAACTACGCCGCATATCTGCTTGCCGACGAAAACGCGAACTCAATCAAGGTTGCGAAGTACGCAGGGCGCGACCGCGTGGAACTCGTCGCCAACAACGAATACGGCATGACATCGCTCGTCACCGCTACAAAGCGCGTAATCGAACGGCTGAAGGTGGAGAACACCGTGCGGACGCGCAAAACCGCTTTGGAGCGCATTGACACGCCGCTGTGGGACGAAAGAGCCGTGCGCGAAGCCGTTATCAACGCCATCGTCCACAACGACTACACTCGCGAAGTGCCGCCCAAGGTCGAACTCTTCTCCGACCATCTGGAGATAACATCGTTCGGACGCTTGCCGGAAGGTCTGACAAAGGATGACTTCTTCGCGGGTGTCTCAATTCCGCGCAATAAGGAATTGATGCGCATCTTCCGCGACCTTGAACTCGTCGAATCGCTCGGTTCCGGCATGGGCTACATCATGCAGAAATACGGGCGGGAGAACTTCGTGTTTCTCGACAACTTCATCCGCATGACCGTCCCATACATCACCAAGGACAGGGAGGGGCAGGTGGTGGAAGCCGAACAAGCGACACCCCAAGTAACACCCCCAGTAAGACCCCAAGTAGGCATCAACCCTACAAGCAACCCTACAAGTAGCCTACAAGCGACACCCCCAGTAACACCCCCAGTAACACCCCCAGTAGATGCTCTTGTAATTCGTCTGCTAAAAGCCATTGGACGCAGGGAAAAAGGCAATGCCGAATTGCTCCTTTGCATCGGCATAAAAGACCGTAAAAGGCTTCGCACACGCTATTTGAACCCCGCACTTGAGCAAGGGCTGATTGAAATGTCACAGCCCGATTCTCCGCGTTCGCCCACGCAAAAGTACCGCCTTACCGCAAAGGGCTTGGCGGAGTTGCAAACCGCATAGCCTATCCCTCAATCGGGTTGCCGCGAATGTCCTTGTGCTGGTAATGCCTACGCGCCATGCCGATAGCCATGCCGCGAGCGTATGAGTGGGTGTGCTTTATGAGGAAGTCCCAGTCGGCGTCTTTCATTTTCGTGCAGATGTACGCATAGTCCATCTTGCGCCCGTCCTTGCCGTCTGGCAGTTCGCCCCTGCCGATATACTCAACCCATCCGTTATGCTCGCAGTATCGCTTCGCCCATTCGGGTGCGGCGGCATATTCGTCGGAAGAGACCCATACCCCGCGCCATAGTGCGCTTCTCGCCTTCGCGACGGGAAACGGCTTTCCTTTGATGCGCTGATACGCCATGCCAACGCTCGCCTTTGAGGTGACGGTACTTGCACGGCGCATAAGGCGTTTCCATTCGTCATCAGAGTTGTCTTTCATGCCCATTCGCGCTTTCCAGATGCCTATGTAATGGTTCTTCGCCGCTACGTTACTTTCGTTTGCGATGAGGTATTCGAGCGAGTCGAAGTCCATTGCATCCTCGATTGCCTTGCGGATGGCACGATATTCAAGCATCGGGAAGTTGGGTCTCTCGTGGTTCTCAGAGAAGTAGAAATTCAAGGAAAGGCGTAGACGCGCCACCGTAGGAGCTTCCATGAAGAGGTCGCGCCAGTATTCGTTGCCGCCATCCCAAACGACGTTGCCGCTTTCGTCCTTCGACGGCTTGCCTATGAACGCTTCAAGGGCGGAATGCATCGCGTCTTCCGTGATGTGCGTTCGCTCGCCGCCGTTGTCGTCGTCGGGCGTTGCGACTTTCGTGTAGAGCAACTTCTTGTAGATTCTCTTCGCCATTGTATTTTTCTCGTTCTCGTAAAGAGAGAAGCGCGTCTGCTGGTAGAGAATTCCGTTCAGTTGCGAACTGCTCCTTGAATTCTCCGTTGCGTTCACCTTCACCAAGAAGCGAGAAGGTGAACATCATCTTGATGTACGCCTTTGCGCTTTCGGGCGCATTGTCGAGATACGCCCGCCAGTAGGGGTTTTGCGTGAACCGCGCCACGCATTCGTCCTTCTTCTCCTTCGGAATCATGTCATCCTGTCCGCACAAGCACATCAAGAAGACGCCATGTCCCGCAACCGCAAAGCCACCCGTCTCGGTTCAAGACGGGCGCCTGATGGGAAGATGTTTTCCCTTTTCGGGACACATCCCGGCATCTTGCCGGAACCACCGTGGCTTCCGCTCGGTTGGTGCTTCGCTTGCGCGAAAGCATCTTGATGTCTTGAACGGCGGCCATTATACACCATCCGCGCTCCCATTTCCACCGCAAACATGGGTAGCAGCGACCTTTCAACGAAACAAAAATGCGCTTCACCCTTGTATTCATTGGGCGAAACGCACTTTCGATTTGGTGGAGATAAGGGGAGTCGAACCCCTGACCTTCTCAATGCCATTGAGACGCTCTACCAACTGAGCTATATCCCCAAGTGGTGAAAACAGGTGATAGTATATCATATCTGCCGTCAGCGGACAAGGGGGTATTTTCAAAAAAAATTCGACCTCCCATTTCAGCGAGGCGTCACTCCCTGTATATGCGCTTGAAGTCCACTCCTTCGGCGGCGAGTGCGAAGATCGCACACGGAAGCGCCGCAGTCGCGTCGCGCATCGTGGCGAAGTAGTCCGCATAGTCCGTCGGGGACTCCCCTTCGCCAGGCGAACGAAGTCCGATGAAGGCGAATTCCGCGTCGGCGGACGCCTTGGCGAGGCTGTCGACGGGGGGCGTTGCGGGGTCGTACGCCTTTACGAACACATCAGCCTCCACTCGCGCCTCGTCGAGGAAGGCCTTGAGCAGCCGCTTCGCATCGCCGGGGTCGACGCCCTGCTCGGCAACCTGGCAGATTCGCAACCTGCACCTCGCGCTCTGCTCCTGCTCCATGAGCCTTGCAAGGGCGAGCATGAACGGACCGTTCTGGTTCTTTCCGCGCCACCAGATGTCGATCCTACGCTCCGGACCGGGCTCATCCTCGGCGACGTCGAGCCTGTCGCGCACAAGAACGGCGTTGCGGCTTCGGGATGAGAGGAAGTACGTCAGCTCCGCGATCGGCCCCAGCTGCGCGTCCTTCGCCGGGACGCCGAGGAGGATCGTGTCAGGGACGAACGGACCGAACCCGTAGAGCCGTACGAGCTCCTTCATGCCCTTCCACTGATCCGGCGCCGCGTGGATGCGGACGAGCGCGTTGAGCCCCTCCTTCCTCGCCGCGTTGCGGAGGAAGACCGACAGCTCCTGCTCGCGCTCGGGCGTTCCCGCCGCCTCGGGAATCACCGAGGCGAGGGTCACCATCCCCCTGTTCCCCGATATCGCACGTGAGAGGTGGACGACCTCGGACGACTTGATCGGCAGCCCCACGAACGCAAGGACGTCCGGCCTCCAGTTGCGGAAGTCCTTGTCCCTGCCCTCCAGCCGCACCATCGCAAAGCGGGCGAGGGCGACGAGAAGCCCCGTGCGCATGTCGCCCCAGCGCGCCCTCAGCGCACGGCGCTTCACCGTCCAGTACAGGAGCGCCTCGCACCCAAGGGCGGCGAAGGTCCATCCCGGACTTATCATGAACATCGCGCCGATGCACAGCGCGAAGCCGAGAAGCGAGAACACGGCCTTTACGCGGAATGTCGGCCGCCACGAGGGGTTGCCCATTGCGGACTCCAGCCCCGCCGAGAGGTTGAGCAGGGCGTACGTCGAGAGGTTGAACATCGTGAGGATCGGCGCTATCACGTTTATGTCGCCGAACCACAGCCCCGCCGCGGCGATCGCGAAGCAGACCATCGCGGCCAGCCTCGGGTCGTCCGTCCTGCCGAAGCCGATTCCGAAGAGGCGCGGCAGGATGCGGTCCCTTGCCAGAGCCTGGCAGACGCGCGGCGCACAGAGGAAGCTCCCGACCGCGCTCGAGAGCGTCGCCGCCCAGACTCCGACAAGGATCGCGACCGACCAGCGGGCGCACTTGGCGAGTATCATCGAATCGGTCTTGAGGATCGCGGGATCGGACACGAAACGGTTGAGGACGATCGGGACGGTCATGTAGACCGCGTACCCGGTCAGCACCGCGGCGATTGTGCCGCGCGGGATCGACTTGCGCGGACGCCTCAGGTCGCCCGACATCCCGACGCCCGAGAGTATCCCCGTCACCGCCGGGAAGAAGACCGCGAAGACGGGCCAGAAGCCGATGGACTCCGGCTCCTCCGGCGGCGCGACAAGGTTCGCCGGCGTCCCGCCCATGAAGAAGGCGACGAGCGAGAACGCTATCGCCGCCATGATGAAGTACTGGCTCTTGAGCGCGATGTTGGCGCTTATCGTCGAGACGACCGCGAGGACCGAAAGCGTCGTGAAGCCGACGATGCGGGGGTCCCATCCGCCGACGACCGGAAGGCCCGAGTTGACGAGCGCCTCGGCGAAGCCCGCGACGTAGAACGAGACGCTTATCGCCTGCGAGAGCGCAAGCGGTATCCCGAGCGCAACGCCGGCCTCCGCGCCGAAGGACCGCGAGAGCATGTAGTACGCCCCGCCGCCCTCCATACGCATGTTGGATGCGAGGGCGGATATGGAAAGCCCCGTCAGGAAGGTTATTATGCTTCCAATCGTCACGATGACCAGGGACGTCGCAAGGCCGACGTGGCCTAGCATCCACCCGAAGCGGAGGTACATCACGACGCCGATGATCGTGAGTATGCTGGGGGTGAAGACGCCCTGGAACGTCCCGAATCCGTAGCCTCTGCGCTCGTCCCTCTTCACCGCCGACTCACTCCACAGTCACCGACTTCGCAAGGTTCCTGGGCTGGTCGATCTCGCAGCCCCTCAGCCGCGCGACATGGTATGCGAAGAGCTGCAGGGCGACGACCGTCACTATCGGCGAGAGCGAAGGCGAGACGCGCGGTATGAAGATCGCGTCGTCCACATGGGCCGCTGCGTCGGCGTCCCCATCCGTCGCTATTCCGATGACGGGCGCGCGGCGCGCCTTGCACTCCTGGACGTTCCCGACCGTCTTCTCCTTGCCGGGGATGTCCGCGAGGAGCGCGACGACCGGCGTCTCGGGCGAGAGGAGCGCGATGGGGCCGTGCTTGAGCTCCGCCGCCTGGTAGCCCTCGGCGTGGACGTAGGCGACCTCCTTGATCTTGAGCGCGCCCTCGAGCGCCGTCGGATAGAGGATGCCGCGTCCGATGAAGAACATGTCGTCCGCCTTCGCGTACTTCTCCGCGATACGGGCGATTGCGTCGTTCTGCTTCAGCACCTCGGCCACCAGCTCCGGTATGCGCTGGATTTCGGACACCAGCCTGTCGCCCGCCTCGCGCGAGAGGCGCCGCGTGCGGCCCATCTTGAGCGCCATCATGAGAAGCGCCGTAACCTGCGCGGTGAACGCCTTGGTCGAGGCGACGGAAATCTCCGGCCCCGCATGCAGGTAGACGCCCCTCCCGGCCTCGCGCGCGATCGTCGAGCCGACGACGTTGCAGAGGCCCGAGACGAGCGCACCCTTGCGGATCGACTCGCGCACCGCCGCGAGGGTGTCCGCCGTCTCGCCGGACTGCGACAGCGCGATCACCCAGTCGTCAGGGCCAACTATGGGATTCGAGTACCGGAACTCCGCCGCCTGCTCCGGCGAGGTCGGAAGGTCAGCAAGGCCCTCGAAGAGGTACTTGCCGACCATGCCCGCGTGGAGGGACGTTCCGCAGCCGATTATGACGAGCCGCCTTATCGCCGCAAGTTCGCGCGGCGGGAGGTTGAGCCCCGAGAGGATCGCCGTCCCCGCCGACGTGTCGAGGCGTCCGCGGATCGTGTTCTTCAGCGCATCGGGCTGCTCGAAGATCTCCTTGAGCATGAAGTGCTCGTAGCCGCCCTTCTCGATCGCGCCGAGGTCCCAGTCGACCTCCTGCACCTCGCGGGAGACCGGCGCGTTGTCCAGCGAGCAGATGGAGAAGCCCTCCGGCGTGATGCGCGCGACGTCGCCGTCCTTCAAGTATATCACCTGGCGCGTGTAGGCGACGATCGCCGAGACGTCGCTCGCGACGACGGTCTCGTGCTCGCCGACGCCGATGACGAGCGGCGAGCCCTTGCGCGCGACGATCATCTCGCCCGGATGGCGGGCGGATATGACGGCAATCCCGTAGGTTCCCTCGACCTGCTTCAGCGCCTGCGAAACGGCGGAGAGGAGGTCGCCCTTGTCGAACGTCGCGACGAGGTGCGCGAGGACCTCGGTGTCGGTCTGCGAAAGGAACTTGCATCCGCGCTTCTCCAGCCCAGCACGCAGCGCGGCGTAGTTCTCGATGATGCCGTTGTGCACGAGCGCGAGGTTCCCTCCGTCCGCAACGTGCGGATGCGCGTTTGCGCACGTCGGCAGACCGTGCGTCGCCCAGCGCGTGTGTGCGATGCCTATAGTGTACTTCGCGCGCTCCTCGTCCGTCTTCAGCGCATTCTTGAGGAGCTTGTCCAGCTCCGCGACCTTGCCGGTCTGCTTGTAGACGTGTATTCCGTCCGCACCCTCAAGCGCGACGCCGGCGGAGTCGTATCCGCGGTATTCAAGCCGCCTCAGGCCGCTCACAAGCGGTCCGACGGCCGGCGTCGACAACGACGTGAATCCTACTATTCCGCACATCTCAATTCATCCTTCCTTTCTACTCTTCACTCTCAACTCACATCCCTCAACTCTAAACTCTTAACTTTTAACTCTTAACTCTCCCTACTCCCACTCGATCGTCGCCGGCGGCTTGGACGAGATGTCGTATACGACGCGGTTGATGCCGCGCACCTCGTTGATGATCCTGTTGGACATCGTGGCGAGGGTCTCGTAGGGGAGGTGGGTCCAGTCCGCCGTCATGGCGTCGATGGAGTTTACGGACCTTATGGCGCACGTGTACTCGTATGTCCTCTGGTCGCCCATGACGCCGACCGTCTTCACCGGCAGCAGCACCGCGAACGTCTGCCATATCGTCTTGTAGTCGGGAAGCTTCCTGACCTCCTCCTGGACGCGCAAGTCCGCCTGCTGCAGGAGCTTCACCTTCTCCTCCGTGACCTCGCCGAGGATCCTGACGCCGAGTCCCGGCCCCGGGAACGGCTGGCGGTCGAGTAGCTCCGGGTCCATGCCGAGGACTCGTCCGACGGCGCGCACCTCGTCCTTGAAGAGGTCGCGAAGCGGCTCGACGAGCTCGAACTTGAGGTCCGGCGGAAGCCCGCCGACGTTGTGGTGGGACTTGATCGTCTGCGACGGACCCTTCAGCGCATGCGAGCTCTCGATGACGTCGGGATAGATCGTGCCCTGGCCGAGGAACCGGCAGTGTCTGAACTTCCTCGCCTCCTCCGCGAAGACGTTGATGAACTCGCGTCCGATGATCTTGCGCTTTTGCTCCGGGTCGGAGACGCCCTTCAGCTCCTTGTAGAACCTCTGCGCGGCATGTGCCACCGTGAGGTCCAGCCCGAGCTTGGTCTTGAACATCTCCTCCACCTGGACGTCCTCGTTGTAGCGGAGGAGCCCGTTGTCCACGAAGATGCAGTGGAGCCGACGTCCAATCGCCTTGTGGAGGAGAACCGCCACGACGGACGAGTCGACACCGCCCGAGAGACCCAGCACGACCTCGTCGTCGCCGACCTGCTCCTTCAGCCTCTCGACGGTGTCCTCGATCCACGTCGAGAGCTTCCAGTCCGCCTTGCACCCGCAGATCTTGAAGAGGAAGTTCGCGATGATCTGGTTGCCGAACTGCGTGTGGACGACCTCGGGGTGGAACTGGATCGCGTAGAACCTCTTCGCCTCGTTGCGGATGGCCGCGTACGGGCAGTTCGCGCTCGTGGCGGAGACCTTGAAGCCCTCGGGAATCGCCGCGACGCGGTCGCCGTGGCTCATCCATACGACCGACTTCTCGGGGATGCCGGTGAAGAGCACGTTGCCGGGCTCGGTCGTCATCTCCGTCTTCCCGTACTCGCGCGCGGTGCCGGGCTCGAC
Source organism: uncultured Verrucomicrobiota bacterium (assembly GCA_946610035.1). Classification (GTDB taxonomy): domain Bacteria; phylum Verrucomicrobiota; class Kiritimatiellia; order RFP12; family UBA1067; genus UBA1067. The sequence goes on along the minus strand of CAMOCC010000003.1, from coordinate 5,543 downwards.
GCGCCCGCCCAGCTGCTGGCTCATGAGCTGCATTCCGTAGCAGATGCCAAGGACTGGGACGCCGAGGTTGAATATCCCGGGGTCGATCCCGGGCGCTCCCTCCTCGAAGACGCTGTTGGGCCCACCCGAGAGGATTATGCCCTGCGGCATGTTCTCCCTGAGCTTCTCCGCCGTCGTGTCGAAGCGGATGATCTCGGAGAAGACCTGCTGCTCGCGGATCCTCCTTGCGATGAGCTGCGTGTACTGTGAACCGTAGTCGAGGATCACGATCCTCTGGAACTTGGAATGATCTGTGGCCATATTCGCCTTTTTAGTTGTTAAGTCGCATTGCGGTACGCTACCAGCTCATCCTCGTCGGGACGCCGGCGGCGGACATCTCGCGCTTGATCCGCTCGATTGTGCAGTCGCCCGTGTGTATCATCCCGGCGACGATCGCGGCGTCCGCCCCGGCCTCGCGGAAGACGGTGACGAGGTGTTCGGGCTTCCCGGCGCCGCCCGAGGCGACGACGGGGACGCCCACCGCCTCGGCGATGAGCCGCGTGATCGTGAGCTCGAACCCGGCGCGCGTCCCGTCCGCATCCACTGAGTTCACGACGATCTCGCCGGCCCCAAGGTCGGCCGCCCGCTTCGCCCACTCGACGGCGTCCATCCCGGTGAACTCCCGGAACCCGCGCGTCGTGATCTCGTAGCCGCTCGGACACTTCGGGTTGTCGCTCTTCACGGGATCCATCCCGAGGACGACGCACTGTGCGCCGAACGCCTTCGCGCCCTCCGCGATGACCTGCGGATTGCGGACGGCGAGCGAATTGACGGAAATCTTCTCCGCGCCGGCGAGGATCACGCGCTCCATGTCGGCGACGGACGAAATGCCGCCTCCGACGGCGAACGGGATGCGGATGGCCTTCGCGACGGACTCGACCATCCCGATGTCTATGGGTCGGCGCTCCGCCGATGCGGTGATGTCGTAGAAGACGAGTTCGTCCGCTCCGCCGTCGGAGTAGGCGACGGCCATCTCAACGGGATCGCCGAGGTCGATGTTGTTCTTGAACTTTACGCCCTTCGTGACGCGCCCCTTGCGCACGTCGAGACAGGGGATCACCCTCTTCGTCAGCATGAGAGCCACCTCCTCAGCAAATCGAGCCCGAGCCTGCCGGACTTCTCCGGATGGAACTGGCACGCCCAGAGGTTCCCCTTCTTCACCATCGCCGTGAACTCGACGCCCGCGTACTCGGTCGTCCCGCAGGTGTACGGGCATATCTCGGCGTAGTAGCTGTGGACGAAGTAGAATTCGGGCGGCTGGTGGTTGGTGGCTGGCGGCTGGTGGTTGGTGGCTGGCAGCTGGAACGAGACCTGGTTCCAGCCAATCTCCGGCACCTTGAAGCCGGGGACGTCGGGGAAGCGCCTCACGCGCCCGGGGATGACGCCCAGCGTCTCCACGCCGCCGTCCTCCTCGGAACGCTCGAAAAGTATCTGCATGCCGAGGCAGATGCCAAGAAAGGGCCTACCGGAAACGGCGGCCTCGCGGACGACGTCCGTGAGGCCCAGCGCACGAAGGTTCTCCATCGCGCTTTTCGCCGCGCCGACACCGGGGAAGACGATCCGGTCGGCGCTCCGGATCGCCTCGGGGTCGCGTGTGACCGCGGCCTCCGCGCCCAACGCGGCGAAGGCGAGCTTCACACTCGTCAAATTGCCTGCCTTGTAGTCTATTATAGCTGTCATTGGCCGTATATTATACCAAAACGGCCCTGCGTTGTGTGGCATAAATGATGGCGGCATCGCCGGGATCGAGCATGGACCTAAAGTCAACCGCGGCAGAGCAGGCATACGCCGAGGAGGATGGCGGCGAGCGCGATCCCCTTGCGGACGAGGTTCGTCTCGTGGAAGAAGCGCGCGCCGAGGACGAACGTTATGACGACGGAGAAGCGCCGCATGAGCGATGCGACGGATATCGGGACGTCCGGCAGGGCGAGTCCCCTGAAATACAGCCAGTCGGCCCCCGCGAGGAGAATGCCGACGAAAGGGATGAATATTCGCCACTCGAACCTGTCGCGGGACGGGAAGAGCCGTCCGCGGCATGCGAGAAGCGAGGCGTACACGACGACGAGTCCGATCTGGAACAGCAGCTGGACCGCCTCGACGTTCGCGCCCCGGCACTGGAAGATGTACTTGTCCCAGAGCGCGGAGACGGCGGAGAAGAACGCGCCGGCGACGGCGCACCACACGGCGCGGTTACGGAGGAAGTCTATTCCCTCGTGCCTGCCGGCCCACGAAAAGGCGAAATAGCCGCCGAAGACGGCGAGCATGCCGAGCGCCTGCACGGCGCTGGGCCGCTCGCCGTAGACGAAGAAGGCGATGAGGAATACGAGCGCCGGCGCCGAGGCGCGTATCGGCGTCGCGATGGAGACGGGCAGAGTCCTGAGCGCATTGAACGTGAAGACCCACGAGGTCGCGACGATGACGCTCTTGGCGGCCGCCAGGGCGATGGTCTCGCCGGTGACTGCGCCGACGGACGCACCGAGGCGTCCGCCGAGCGCGAGGGCTGCGACGAACGCCGCGCAGCCGAAGAGGGTGGAGAGGAGGAGCGTGGGCAGGACGGCGTTCTCGCGCACCGCCGCCTTCTTGACGATGTCGTAGAACGCAAGCATCACGGCGCTTGCAAGTATCCATGCCGTCCAGTTCATTCCCCCTCCTCCTCCTTCACTTTTGTTTTACCACTCGTAGCTGACGGTGAACATCACGCTGCGTCCGGCGGCCGGCCAATAGGACGTCCCGTAGGTCGAGTAGTCGCAGTAGTCCTTGTCGAAGAGGTTGTTCACAGTGAAGCCGAACTTGAGCCCCTTCACGCAGTCGTAGTGCGGCTCGTACTGCGCGCCTACGTGGAAGACTCCGTAGCCCTTGAGCTTGTCGGCCGTGTTGGAGAAGTCCGAGGTCGAATAGCGAGAGGACATGTAGCGGTAGCCGCCGAAGACGAAGCAGTCGTCCCAGAGCCATACGCGTCCGTTCAGGAGGACCGCCGACTCGGCGACCATCGGGACGTCGTTGCCGTCGTATTCGCGTCCGTCGAACTCGGCGTTCACGAAGCTGTAGGCGAGCGAAACGCCGGCGACCTTCTCCTTCTCCCATGCCGCGCGGACGTCGAAGCCCTCGCGCATGACGGGTGCGGGCGAGTTCACGTTGTCCCCGAAGACGGGCCAGCCGCCCGAGAGGTATTCATAGAGAGGATTGTAGAATATCTCGCTCTTCGTGCGGGAGACGAACGCGTCGCCTGCGAGGGAGAAGTCCTCGAGGAACGTCCAGTCGAACCCGGCGTCCGCGCGCCATCCGCGCTCTGGCGAGATCAGGTCGTCGCGCGAGGCGTATGCGACCTCGTCGATGAACGGGAGGCGATAGAAGCGCGAGAACTTGGCGAACGTCTTGAGGTCGTCCACGGGGTTGAACAGCACCGCCGCGTCGTAGGCGAACAGGTCCGAGGTGCGGCTGTCGTTCGAGGCCATCGTGCACTTGTTCCAGGCGCGCTCGTAGCGGGCGCCGAACTGGAGCGCGACCGTCTCGGTCAGGCTGAGGGTGTCCTGGGCGTAGAAGCCCATTGTCTGACGGTCGTAGTCGTACTTCGAGCGGGAGTAGCCGTAGGCGGACCTTCCCCAGTTGGCCGCGTCGTTGCGGTCGTAGCGGTACGTCGCGCCTACGATGAGCTCGTTGTCAAAGCCTCCGATCGTAGCGGTGTTGATCCACTCAGGCGTGAACTGGTAGGAGTAGATGTCGTAGTCCGTATACCAGTACCCGTAGCCGCGGCTCTGGAGGTGGCGGCGGGAGACGGTCTGCGTCAGCTTGACGGCGTTCTCCTCGTTGACCACTCCGTAGGCGGTCGCGTTGAGTCCGTACGTCGTGCGGCGGTAGGAGTCGTCGTAGCCGTCTGACTTCCTGGGATTCGCCTTCCACTGCGCCCTCGTGAGGTAGCCGGGCATCTTGCTGTCCGAATCGTTGTAGAACGCCGAGACGCGGATGTAGGAGCCGTTGTCGAAGTTCTGCCTCACGCCCCCGCCGGCGGAGTAGATGTCGTAGCCGCTGTTGTGGCGGTAGCCGTCCGAGTGCTCCCATCCCCCGTTCATCCAGTACTGGGTCAGGGAGTCCTCGAATCCGCCGCGGAGCGACGCTCCGCCGCCGATCGTGCCCCAGCTGCCGCCGTGGAGCTCGACGCGTCCGTGGTTTCCGTAGTCGGCGGAGTCGGTGACGATGTTGATCATGCCTGCGGACCCCACATCGCCGTGGAGGACGTTCTGCGAACCGCGGAGTATCTCGATCCTGCGTACGGACCCGAGGTCCACCTGGGCGAAGTTGGGAGAGGTCATGTCGGGCGAGTTGAGGCGCTCGCCGTCCACCATGACGAGAAGTCGTCCGAACCCGTTCTCGCCCCATCCGCGCGGGGCGACCTGCGTGAGGGCGGGGTTGGCGGCACCAAGGTGCGCGAAGTCGAGGGACGTCGCCTTCTTCTCGAGGAGGTCAGGTATGTCCTTCGCCCCGCTTGCGGCGATTTCATCCGCCGTGATGACTTGTACGGCCGACGGCATTTCCGAGGCGGTCCTCCCGGTGCGGGAGGCCTCGACCACTACGGCGGGGAGCTCCGCGACTTCTGTCGCGTTCGTCCCCTTTGTTTCGGCTGCATGAGCCGAAACAGCGGCCGCAGTCGCGGCCACTGCCATTATGCTTGCTTTCATCTGTTTCCTTCTTTCCCCCTCTTGCGAGGGTACTTGATGGGTTGCGGGTCTTCGGCACGTGTTCCGACTCTGACGGTTGCGCGACAGCGCCTGGTTTCCACAGGACTTTCCGGCCTCGACCCAGGTTGGGTTTATGGCCGCATATTATATCATATATGGCGCACCCGTGTGCATCCGAATTACAGTTGAACGGGAAGGACATTTGTCCCTGTAGCCTCTTTGTATATGTGTATGCGCAGAAATATGGGCAAACAGACAGCTATTGAAAGGACCCATTAGAGGGGGTTCCGTCGCTCCGCGACGGAACAAGAACGGACGAGGATGGGGCCTATTGCTCCACGCCCTTCTTTGTTGCGTCGGCGGAGCGACGCAACCCCCTAAGCGACGCAACCCCCTGAGCGACGTCCGCCAAAACCAGCGAGGCAGTCAGGAAAACGGTCAGTCCCGAGGTCAGGAAAATAGTCAGGAAAATGGTCAGTAATCAAAAAGAAAAAGAGCATTTCCCCCCAGACCCCCTATTTGAGAAAAATAAAAAAGCACTCCCGCTATCGCGTGAGTGCGGCGCGCGCGCGCACACACACGCGCGAGGGGAAAGGCTCGCCGAAGCAAGACGACGGCTTGCCGAAGCCGGGCTCGCAAGGCCCCTCTTCACTCAAACAACGAAAAAGGAAACCTAAGATGAGCATGAAGCTGAAGGCAAAGTCCTCACAGGCCGCATAGCGTGCACCTCCCGAGGTACATGGCAGGTACCTCGCGAGGTGGGCACAGGGTACCTCGCGAGGTGGACGGTATGCGCCTTGCGGGCAAATTTTCGGATTTCCCGCCGCA
>CAMOCC010000002.1 GCA_946610035.1 uncultured Verrucomicrobiota bacterium | reverse complement strand
GTGATGGGCGGAGTCCAAGGCTGGCCGTCGCCTTGCTTCGATGCGCCGTTGACCATTGTCTCAAGCGAAGCACCTTCGCGGAGGGTGTAGGTGAGGCCGAGCCGCGTGGCAGGCGTCGTGAGAGACGGCGCTGATGGATTGCCTAGGTCGACGACCGCGCCTTTGGATGTGTCTAGGGGTTCGCGGGCTATTGATTCTTTCACCACGGCGGCCAGAGGGCTGGCCGCCCTACCATCGTCGGGAATATCAAGGAACGATGTGATGTCGTGGCCGTGGTTCACGACTTTGACGTTCGCACCGTTGTGAACGACTGTCATGACGTTGATGCCGACTTCGACAGTCACCTTGGAGGGAGAGATACCCGAAGGAATTGTTACTTCAACCGCCGTGTTGTTGGCGGAAGGCGTGATTGTGTAGCCATTTTCAGCGTCGCCGGTGACAGTAGCACCTTCATCGCCCTCAATTGAAGGTTCAATCGTGGAGCCACCTCCCGCGTCTCCCGACCACGAAAGGCCGTCCACCCACATGCGCCCAGCAAAGCTACCGCTTTCGGCAGGATAGCCATCGGCAACGTATGTCCACACGATTTCGTGTTCGCCGTCAGTTTCGAACGTGACCGATCCGCTGAGCCATCCGGAATGGCCATCCTTGCGATCCTGAAGTTCGCCATCGGCTTCCACTTTGCCGTGGTCGTAGGTGAAGCGTCCACGCGGATCGCTCTCGCAGTCGACACGCCACCAATATGTAAGCGTGCCTTTGCCGTTCACCTTGACTTTGAGATAGGTCGAATGCTCCTGTTCGTCGTCGTCCGCGATAATGCCGCTGACGGCAAAGGAATCGCCGACCTTTGCCGAAGCATCTTCGACCATCTGCCATTCGGCGTCTCCGCCGGTCGTGACTTCGCCAAGTTTCGGCTCGTCAAGAACGCCCTTCCACGTGAGCGGAACCGGCTCGACGTAGGTGATCGTCGCCTCTACATAGTCGCTCTTTCTGCCTTCGTTCACATACGCGAAGGCCGTGACCGTGGTCGTACCGGAAATCGTGAACGGTCCGGTGTAGCGGTATCTTTCCTGCGCCGTGGGTGTGCGTCCGTTCGTCGTGTAGTAGATCGTCGCATTTGGCGTTTCGCTTGTTATAGTCACCGTGCAAGTCTCGGTCTTGAATATCGAGCCGTCGGCAGGCGTTATGACCGGCTCGGCCACAACGAGGCTCTCAGGGTCGATTTCCCACACCGCCCAAAGCTCCACGACGCCGTTCTGCGCGGCGCTGAGGTTTCGCACATACGTGCCGTCCTCGTAAACGACCGCACCGTTCTCGCTCGTGGCCCATCCCTGGAAGATGTGGTCGGCCCACGTGAAGCAGTTGGTACCGACGAGCGCAGCGCTGTCGTAGGTGCAGACGGTCGCGTCCATCGTGCCCGATCCGCCGTTCGCGTGATAGACGAGCGAATAGGTGTTCGCTGTCCAAGTGGCACGAATGTTCATCGGGCCCGTCACGTCGGCGGAGATGCCGGCGGGATTCCATCCCGCGAACGTGTAGCCCGTCACGGTCGTAGGCAGGGTGAACGAGCAGACAGTTCCTTCCTGATAGGCGGAGGGATTTGTGTGCGAAGCGCCGCGCAGGTTCTCGTATGTGATTGGCGAAATCACGATGGGTTTAAGCTTCTTCCCCGTGGCAGGCGTCTGCGATTCCGTTTCGGCATCCGTTCCGACGGCCTCGACCCAATACCAGAACGGCTGCTCCAGATCGCCCGTCGTATCGAGGTACGTGCAGTTTCCGTCCGCCGCGAGCGTCACGAGCGGCGCGGAGGGAATCTCGCTCGACGGCGCACGGTAGATGCGGTATTCCGCAGCCCAAGCGAGGTTTGTCCATGTGAGCCGCACTCCGTCGACGGAAGACTCGGCGGAGATGAACTCAGGCGTGAGCGGGGCGAATGTCGCGGTCACGTTCTTCGCGACATCGGCCGTCACCGTAATCGGATTCTGCATCGTCTCCCCGGCATCGCCCGTCCAGTACTGGAACTGATATCCGTCATCGGGAACAGCAGTAAGCGTAACCTTCGTGCCTAGCGAATGCGTGCCTGCGCCGTCGACGTGTCCATGTCCGTATATCTGCGCGTTGATATCCACAAGGACGCGCGACGCCTGCGTGATGGTGTAGACTTCGCCAGCAATGACGATTCTGCCGGAGCGCGTGATCCCCGTATCGTTGTCCGTGTAGGTGAAGCGCACCGTTCCGCTGCCCGTCCCGGAGTCGTAGCCCTGTTCGATCGTGATCCACGGTTCGGTGCGAATCGCGTTCCAGACATCGTCTATTCCGGCGGAGACGCTGATCTCTCCTGCGCCGGAGTTGCCTGAAACCTCCGCCGCCCGCGGGCTGATGCTGAGATCGTACGCGCGCTGGCTCACAAGAATCTCCTTATCGCCAATCGTGATGGAGCCCGTGCGGATTGTCCCGTCGCCGACGTATGGCGAAACAACGTAGATGACCTCGCCCGCGCCCGATCCGACATTGCTGTCGTACATGAATTGGATCCACGTATCGGACGCATACGCCTCCCATGCCATATCGCCGTCAGGCGCGACGGAGAAGGAGTCCATATCTCCGTCCGTGCCGAACACGACACCGTCATCATAATCGACAGTGAATCCGCGTCCCTTCTGCGCGACGTTGAAAAGACGTTCGGCAATCTTCACAGTGCCGCAGCGCGCGTTGATGGTTCCGTTGGGCGAAGCCTGCAACGTCACCGTTCCTGTCCCAACGCGGGTCGAACCGTTCTGAATCGTGATCCATGAAGGTGCCTCTACAGCAGACCATTCGACTGATCCCGGCACCGTGACCTGAACGGAAACTGCGCCGCCGGATGCCTCGAATTCGTATCCGAGCGGCGAAAGCGTCGCTACCGCCCCTGGCTGTACGACGGTATGGGTGGCAGCCGGAATCGCCGGATCAGTTGGCGTCACGGTAATCGTACCCGTCCGCTGAAGGAGCGTAGAGTTGGGCGAGGCCGTGTAGAAGATGTTGCCGTTTCCATCGCCAACCGTGGTGGACTGAAGGAGAGCCAGCCAGCCATTGCTGCTCGTAACCGTCCACGGGAAGTCCGGCGTTGCCGTGACGGCAATGTGTCCATTCGCGCCGTTCACGCTCGCCGTCGTGCTTATGGGATCGATGGAGAATTCGCATTCGGACGCGGGGCGTCCCTCCTGCGTAATTGTGAACGTCTCGGTTCCGATGGTGACTGTGCCTGTGCGCGCGCGATAGCTCGGGTTCTCGGAAATTGCCAGCGTCAGCAGACCAGCGCCCTTGCGTCCCTGTCCGTTGTCGGCATCGACGATGGAGATCCAGCTCGCGTTCAGGGTGGCGCTCCATTCGGTAACGGCGAGGGCGTTTACCGTGATGGGCATCACGTGCGTCAGGTAGTCGCGTTCAAGCGCATAGTCGGAGAGCTTGATACGTCGTCCGTACTGGAACACCGTCACCGTGCGATCGCCGAAGGTGACCGTTCCCGTGCGTGTTCCGACTTCGTTGTACGGGGCGATGGTGAGGTCGATGGAACCGGCGGCTATGCCGTGCGTGGGCGAGACGGTGACCCAGTCTACGTTCGGACGCGCATCCCAGGCGTAGCGTCCGTCAAAGGAGAGTGCTACCGATTCCGATCCACCCTCGCACTCCACTTCGATATTCTCGGTGGACAGCTCCGCATCACGCCCCTTCTGCGTGATGGTGTGGACGTGTCCGCTCACATAGACGTAGCCGACGCGCTCGCCGATATTGGTGTTGACGCTCACGGTGTAGGCGACAGGCACGTCAGCTGTTCCGGACGTCGCACCGAGGACGATCCACTCCTCGGACGTGGCGGCGGTCCAGGCGCCGCCCTGCACGATAATTGCCTTGCCCGCACCGCCATTGGGAATCGTGCGAACTTCAGGAGTTATGATGATGCTGTCGTCCACGGGCATGGGCGGATTGGGCTGCGGCGTCGTGGCGAACGTGAGTGACGCGACGTTGACCGTGGTGGTGACGGATGACTTGCCGGTATCATAGACGAGTGTGTTTTCGCCAAGCTGCTGCGGCTGCCATATCCACTTGGACGATTCATCTTCCGTTGAAGTCAGCAGCTCACCGTTCAAGTACAGCTTTCCGTCACGCGCACCGTCCTCAAGACGGTAGTCAAGCTCGACGAACGACCGGATGCCGGAGGTTGTCCCGACTATGCTGAAAAGCGGCGGAATGCGCTGCTTCCACTGGGCGTAGAGCGTCTTGTTTCCGCGCACGATCTCCTCGGGGAATATGCGACGCCCGCCTTCCGCCCTGTCGAACCAGCCGAGGAAGTCGTAGCCGTCCATCTGCGGTTCGGGAATGTAGCCGATCTTGCTGTTAACGAAGCGTTTGAGAACGTCCGTGCTGCAGTCCCCACCCTGCGCGTCAAGCGTGATCTCGGCCGTCCATACAGGCGGCGGAAGCGGACGCACACGCGAAGGCCAGAAGCCCATATGCAGGCGATATCCGTCACGCTCGTAGAAGTCGGGGTGTCCCTTGCGCCAGCATGGCGAGTTGTCGCGGAACCAGAAGTTGCGGCGGGCAATGTTGATGAACATAGGATTGGAGCTGATATTGCCGCCGTCGTCGTAGAAGTGTCCCGCACCGTTTGCCGCGACTCCGCCCTGCACACAGGAGTAGGAGACGCGGATCGTGGACTGCGCACCGTAGCCGCTGCCGTATGCGGCGATCTGCATGCCCGTGTTGCCCCAGAGAATCGAGTTCTTCACGATGACCGTGCCCGTATTGGCGACGCCGATGCCGCCCTGGTTCCCGATGAAGTTGTCCGACTTGTTGCCGTACACCGTACAGCGGTCGAACGTAGCCGTGCTGCCGCCCTCGGTGAGGGACGCGCCGCCGCAGGCCCAGGCATAGTTGCCGGTGAAGAGGCAGTTCTCGACCGAAACCTGCGCACGGTTGGACGTGTGGAGTCCGCCGGCAAATGTCGTGGACGAATTGCCGTTGTCCTTGAACACGCAGTGCCGGATTGTGGCGTTCGCAAGGCAGTCAACACCGCCGCCGTACTTGTTGCCAGCGTTTGTCGGCGCGCCGTGAGTGAAGACAAATCCGTCGACCACGCTGCCGGAGGCGTTTTCCGTAATGAGCAGACAGTGCCCGGCATGGCGGCCTTCTATGATCGAAACTGCGTGTTCATGCGAAAAGAGCGTGAGCTTTTTGGAAAGCGTCAGGTTTTCGTTATATGTACCGCCGGCGACAATAATCCAGTCGCCGGACGACGCAGCATTAATTGCGGACTGTATCGTCCTCTTCGGAGCAAAAGCCGTCAGCCCCGAATAGCCGTTCGATCCATGTCGAGCGTCCACGAACCATGTAGTCGTGGCCATAGCCGCAAGCGGAAATACTGCAAAGAGAATAAACAGTATTAAGGTTTTGCTCACCGTTGTCATCACTCGTTTTATGTTCATAGTTCCTCCTTGACTGTTGAAATTATGTCACACGACTTTGCTCAGTTTTCAGTACACCATGCTCTTATCGCCGTTCGCGCTTTCACTCCGTTCTCTGTCACGTTATTCTGCGGGACAACAAAGGCGGAAACCGCCATCGGCGTGGCCATCCTGCGGGCGAACATAGCCGTGCCACTGAGAACGGCAAGCACCCGCATCACGATTCCAGCTGCCGCCGCGGTGGACACGGGTGCCGCCGCCGTTCCACTTTGGCCCTATGGGGTCGGTCTCGCTAGCCGGATAGCTTCCCCACAAATCCTTGCACAATTCCCACACATTGCCATGCATATCGTAAAGTCCCCATTTGTTCGGCATGAAACTGCCGACCTTCACATGATTGTCGTCTGGCCCGCCGTTACCTATGTACTTCCCAAGTTTGCCAATTTCGGCCCCTTTTACATTGAAATCGCCCGTCGTGCCGGCGCGGCAGGCATACTCCCACTGCGCCTCGGTCGGCAGGTCGAACTCCAACCCGAAACGTTTTCTCATCTTCCCTATGTACGAATCTTCGTCGACTTCGTTGTCCTTCGGCCAGTGCATTCCCTTGTCGCGCCCGCGAATGTCGAAGTAGCTCACCCTCTCGACGGGTCGCATGTCGCCTTTGAACTCGGAGGGGTTCGTCTTCATTGTCATCTCATACTGCTTCTGCGTGACCTCGAATACACCGATGTAAAACGGCTTGGTTATCTTGATTGACTTTCCGGGCTTATACTCGAACGAGCCGGGCGCAATTCTGCGCAGGACAATTTTCTTCGTCTTGAACTCGTCGCTCCAGCCGCCTTTAGGTATTCCGTCGAGATAGGAAATCGCCCAGTTTTTCCCTGATCTAGTCAGGTCGACAATCATGTAAAATCCCTTCTTTGAGCGCCCTTTCACAAGTGGCTGCGCATTTGATGATTCGACGGCCGATTCGACTTCCTCTATGCGGTGGTTCGCTACCTTGGCATCGAGTCCAGTGAGCAGATTCAGCGCGATAGCCACTTTGTACCAGTAAACAGCATGCGCCTTTACGCTCTCAGCCAACTGCCGCCGACCGGATTTACCCTCTGCGAACGCCCACCAGAACCGCGCCACCTTCGCCGCATCGAAGTCACCGCTCTTCTCGTCGCTCAGCTCCCATCCGGCGATCTTGGCGACCTCACCGGAGCAGTCGCGAAACGCCTGCAGCGCCGACTCCCAGTCTCCGTTCGCCACGTAAGCGAGTGCAAGCTGTTCGCGGAGCCGCGCGTCCTTCGGCAACTTCGCGATCTTCGCCTTTATGGCGGCAAGTTCCCTTATCGTCCTCTCGTCAGCCGAGATGCGGTCTTTGAGAGCGCGCGCGGCGGGTTTGTTCAGCCGCTGCCGCGAGTCCGCAACGACGCCGAGCGCGTACTCGACGCCGATTTCGCTGCGGAGCGCGGAATAAAGCTCGTCCGCCCTGTCGAATGCCGCACCGGCGACATACTGGCGAAATGCCATCTGGCGAAACACGAACTTCGCGGCGGCTTCGTCGTTCGGTCCAATGTAGCCGAGCAGAGCATCAGCTGTTTCAACGTGAGATTTCTTCCCCGCCTTTAGTGCGGCGAGGTCATCCTGCACCAGCTCCTCTATCTTCGGCCGAATGGCCTTGACCTCTCTGTCAGTCGGGATTGCATTGGACTCAGACGACGAGGGCGACTGCGCGAGATCGGGCTTCTCGCTCGTTTCCTCCGCCTTGCGCCGCGCCTCCACCTCGGCCTTGTATTTCTCTTCGGCGACGCGCTTCGCCTCAGCCTCCTTCCTGGCATTTTCAGCAGCAAGGCGCGCCTTCTCGGCTTCCGCAGCCGCGACTATCTTCGCCTCAGCCTCCTTCTTGGCATTTTCGGCAGCAAGGCGCGCCTTCTCGGCTTCCGCGGCGGCGGCTCTCTTCGCCTCGCCCTCCTTCTTGGCATTCTCGACGGCAAGGCGCGCCTTCTCGGCTTCCGCGGCGGCAACTTTCTTCGCTTCGGCAATTTGAAGCTGTAACGCATGTTCGCGCTCGGCATTTCTCCTCTCCATCTGCCGCCAGCCAATGTAACCAACGGCGCAGAGGGCGGCAACCGCCAACCCGACTGCTGCGGCTACAAGATTCTTACGTCGTGTTCCGCCGTCCTTCGCCGGCCGCGCCTCCTGGATGGGCGCAGGCTCCGGCGCTCGTTCCAGAAGTGGCAAAAGGTCGACGAGACGCGTAGGTCGCTTCGCGGGATCGAACTCTAGAAGCAATGGCACCACTTTATACCAGCGGTACTTGTAGCCGTGCAGGAATGCGTCGACCTGCGCTGCGGACATGTCGTCCGCCCACTTGTCGGTGAAAAGTTTGAACATCATCACGCCAAGACCGTAGGCATCTGCCGCCGGTGTTGCATCGCGCCCTGCCATGACTTCCGGAGCAATATAGTGGTCGCTGCCGAGCACAACCTTCTCCGTCATGCCATTGCGCTTGATGCGCATCGTCTTGTACGGGGCTACATCCTCCTTCATGCTCGCACCGAAGATGCGAGAGACGCCGAAGTCCGCCAGGACAACATGCTTGTCGGCGTCGAGCAGGAAGTTCTCAAGCTTGACATCGCGGTGGACGATGCCGAGGGAGTGAATGTAATCGAGGGCCTCGCATGCATCGCGGAACCATCCGTACACGAAGTCTTCGTTCAACGACTCGCGGTCTACCTCTTCGAGCGAGTACGACTCGCCGTCCTTGTAGAGGACAAGGTCCATTACGTAGTATATGATGCCATTCGCTGCATCGTGAGTGAGGTCAAAGGCGTGGGCAACCCGAGGATGGCTGATGCGAGAGAGCATCTTGGCTTCCTCGCAGAACTTGGCGAACAGAACACCGCCGTAGTCCGTATCGGCAGAGTATGTGAAAGTCTTCAGGGCGTAGTGTGTGCCGAGCTCGACATGCTCGACCTCGTACACCGCTCCCATCCCACCCTTACCGAGCAGGCGGATGACTCGGTAACTACCGATTCTACACCCGTCTTCAAGTTCCTTCATTGCCTACCTGGCCCCCCTTCCCCTGCCGCTACTTGTTGCGAGAAACGCGTCGGCGGCAAAAGAAGAGCGGCGCACTCTCGAAATCCAGTCTCGTAGAAGGCACCGCTAAGAGCCCATGCAGAAACATGAATATGAAAGTACGCTGCGTGTGATTGCACACGCAACGCACCATCGTATTTCGCTTCTGCATTAGGAAATATTAGCGGTATTTTCTACGAAGCTACTATACGCTGTTGCGTACGTCCCGCCGGTGGCGCGCTTTCGCGTGCGCGGCGGTTTCTCTGTCGCTCTCCCATGGAGGCGGCGCGGCTGGAATCAGCGCCCTACCATGGTGGCGACCGGCCCGCCCGGCATCGGAGCCGGACGGTATGGCAAAGATCAAATGTCATGCGGTCACCCGCAAGACAAAGCTATTATACCATACTCCGCTTCAAAATGGCAAGCGCGGGAATGGGGAATGGGGAAGTGGGAAGAGGGCAATTACACATTTCCGCTATTCCACAATTACACAATTACACAATCCTATCTGGCCTTCATAGGACAGCTCGCGAGATGAGTGGCAGTCAGCTCGGGAGGTGGGCATAGGGCAGCTCGGGAGGTGGGCATAGGGCAGCTCGGGAGGAGAGGGAGGAGGGAAGAGGGAAGTGGAGGTTAGTTTGGAGACGCGGCTTCCAGCCGCGTTGGGATTATAAGTGGGCTGTATTATACGCGGCTGGAAGCTCGGCTCTCGCTTCGCTCGGCTTGCCGACTTCCCCATGGGTCGTCGGCACCCTCGAAGGGGCGGATACGCGTCTCCATGGTGGTGGCATCTCAGTCGCCGATGTAACGCGGCTGGAAGCCGCGTCTCCAAAGGTGCAGCCTAACCACACGGGGACAGTCCCCTTCATTCGCAGCTCTCGTATTGAATCAATTAATCGGGAGCGCGTGAGGGAAGCGAATGGGAGTGGCTGGGAAGTCGACTGCGACACGACCGTTCTTGTTGCGTCGCGGAGCGACGCAACCCCCTGCAATTACCGACGGGACCCCCTGCAATTAGCGACACGCACCAGTCATTCCGGCATGGAGACCTTGACCTTGAAGAAACGGTCGCCTTCGGACTTCTCGTGCCATGCGTCGCCCAGGTTCTCGCATCCGAGAACGGTGTAGCTGCGCTTCTCTCCAAGATCGGGAGAATAGCTTATGCCGACCGTACCGTCCGGTGCGACACTGAACTCCGTCACATGGAAAACATCGTCCACGACTTCAGGCTTCGTACCTGCGACGTAGTCCTGCCAGAGCGGCGTCGGCTTGCCCCACGGCGTCGGAACCGCAACCGCGGCATCCTTCAGCTGTTGGTCCGTCGCCCAGCCGAGGCTTGCGTTCGCAGGCTCGAACTGCTCGCGTATCCACTCAAGCCTTATTTCGGGAATCTTCGTGCCGTCTACAAGCGTCTCCGCCTCGCGAACAGCGTTGGTGGACCATGATGCCTGCGCAGCGATCTCGTCGTCGCTCGCGGAATGTGTCTGGATGGAGCACTTGAGGCTCGCCATCAGCGTATTCACGGACGCAAACTGCGCATCAAGCCACTGTGCTCGCGCGGCGAGGAAGCTCTTCAGAATCGCACGATCATCCGCCGCCGTGCGCTTTTCCGCTGAGGATCGTCTGTTCCACCAGAGGTTGTCGTCGACCTCGCTCGCTTCGATGAGAAGAGGCGTATACTGGTCTATGAGACCGCCGTCCTTGAACACGTCCTCGTAGCGCCCGCGCACCTCCCAGTAGCGCGTGTACAGCTTCCGGCAGAAGTTGACGTCGCTCGCCCATTCCTTCTGGAACGAGTACTTCCTGGAGTTGTCGCCTTCGTTGTCCTTCGAACACGCCCAGTATTCGGGATTGTTTTTGACGCGGATGGACGCACAGCCCCAGTCGAAGTCCCAGACCGGACCGAAGAAGAGCTTCCCTCCCCTGTCTATGTAGGCGTAGCGGCTCTTCTTCGTCGCGTCGTTGTTCGCGAAGAGTTCGCAGACGAGCGTGTAGGCGACCATCGAGTCCATGTCGGCGTATTCGGTATAGTATTTCCCCTTCGCGTTCTTGTGGTCGGCGCTCGTCACGGCATCCCAGAAGTCCTGCATGTATGCCTTGCACCAGTTCATCATGTTCGTCGAGGTGTATGCATACTCGGGGCGGCTGAACATCGTCAGCATCTCGAGTTTGCCGGAATCCGTCCTGAACTTCGAGACATCGTCATATTCCTGCGAAAACTCGAAGAGGTAGCCGCCGGAGAGGTCGACCGACTCTCCCGCCTCTATCATCGCGTCGAGCCCGGAGAAGTCCTCCTCCGTCGAGCCGTACTTCTTCGCGTTGTCCTCCCAGTCGTAGACGTTCACCCGGTTCGCATCCACGCGGATGTGCTCGGCGAACTGGTATACTCCCTGGAGCTCTCCGTTAAGGACGCATTCCACCCACGTCGAATCCATGCCAAGCGAGCCTATGTCGTTCGCGAAGTCCGCGGCAAGCCGACCGCGCATCTGCGACATGTCGTTGTAGTTGGCGAGCAGCACCCAGTGCTTGGACCTCCCTAAACCGAACATGTCCGTCTTCTTGTCCAGCTTGAGCTTCCACGGCTTCTTCGGATAGTTCTTCGTGGAGTTGCCGCGCACCTTGATGTACATCTTGCCGTCGTAGAGCGACTTCCAGTCGTCATTGCCCTGCACGTAGACCAGTCCTTCGTGCTCCTCCTTGGCGGCCGTCGGTGTCAGCCCGTCGTCGGTCGTCATGTAGAGGACAGGCAGACGCGAAAAGTAAAACGTCTTGTCGAGCGTTGAGCCGTCGTCCGCCTCGGCCGTCACGCGGAACCAATGTCCGAGATCCCCCGACTGCGGCGTGAAGGATGCATTCGCGGAAAACGGCGCGGAATCCCAGACCTTGGTCGCGCTGCCGCGCGTCCAGGAATACGTCGCAAAAGGTTCGTAGCCGAAGATTCCGCCTGATGTCTTGATCTCCAGCGCCTTTCCAATGCGGGGACGCGAAAGGTCGGCGGAAAGACCGGCGTCGATTCCGCCTCCGATCACCTCGCCGCCGCTTTCGCCGACTTCCACTGCGAGATCGCGAACTTTCGCGGTCTTTCCTTCCGCCGTCAGCTCCACCTCGCCGCCAAGAAACGCCACGTCGCCGGATTGCGGCGCCTCGTTCGCGCTCTCGCCGCCCTCCGTCAGCGACCATTTTGCTCCATCCGACCAGTCGCCCGATTCGCCGCCGATCCAGTAGATCGCCCGAGGCGTCGTTTCTGGCTCGCGCTCCGCGCCGACTATCCGGCTCAGGCTGCCCGCCCCGGTGAAACGCGATACACGCACGGCGCTCGACGTCTCGCCCGCGCGGAACTCCTTGCGCCCCGATCGTGTGGCGAGCGGGACATATCCTGCCGCTCCCCGTACGGCGTAGCTTACAAACCGCACACCTCCGACCTCGCGCAGCGTGATGCGACACGCTACAGGCGTATCGACCGCAATGTCAACGCCATTGGCCGTCGCAGCGTTCCACCTGTCGTCGCCGAAGACGTAGAACCCTGTCGACGTCCCGTCGAACTGCGCCGGAACCATCGCCGCAAGGCTGTCCGGTGCTTCAAAAGGCTCATCTGCCAAAAAAGAGTCGAATGTGAATTCGTATTCGTATGAAGCCGACGTCTTCCCCTCCATCGGCGGTTCGTCGGCTGTGAACGAGAAATCAGCGCCTGCGCCGAAACGGACGTTTCCCGTTCCGTCGCCGACCGGCTTTTCATCCGGGTCGGCGAACGTCCAGCCGCCTCCTGACGTCCCTTTCGCGGACAGTTCTTCGCCTTCCCCGTAGTTGGAGGCGTCGAAGGAAAACCCGGCCCATGCCCTTGCCGCCGCGAGGGCGAGCGCAGCAGGAAACGCAAAGCGCAAAACGCATAATGTCAATTGCTTCATGGCTTTCCTTTCAACTTTATTGAAGTATGGGCTGGAGCTCAGCCATCGTCGCCCACTTCTCGTTGCCGTGGTGCGGCGAGAGCGCGGTGAAGCGCATGTACCTCGCCTTGACCGGCGTCTTGAAGTATATCTCGCTCAGGTCGTCGGTATTGCGGAGTTCTCCCTCCGCCGCAACAGACCAGTTGTTTGCGTCGGCGCTCGTCTCGATGCGGTAGCGCTTGACGCGTCCGTTCGACATGTCCTGGCGCGGAACGGCAATGATGCCCTTGATATTCCGAACCTCCCCGTAGTCGCAGACGACGGAATGCGGATAGTTTGGCGCACCGTCGCCGTAGCGCGTGTGCCAGAAGGTGTCTGGGTCGCCGTCGCAGACGTTTGACGCGCGTTCGACCCGTCCGTCATGCTCGCTCGTCGTGGATACAAGCTTCCACTTCTCGAAGCCGGTCTTGTGCGGAGGCGCGGGCGGAAGGTCCGCGTCTGGCGCGGAAAGCGCGGTCGTCGCGAGACGCGGCAGGATCGCGAAGTCGAGCCGGTAGTTGCGGTCCGTCTCGATGATGTCGCGCTTGAGCGGCGGCGGACCGCAGCTCGCGCCGCCGAGTCCGCGAGTTTCGGCGAAGAGCCCAAGTTCGACCTTCGTCGGTTTCGGCAGCTCAACGGGATGCATCGTCTCGATTATCTCCGTAGGCGAATACGGAATCGCCTCGAACGCGAACGGCGCGCCAAGCGTCGCGAAGCCAATCACTCCCTTCGCGCCGCCGAGCGTGACGGCATCCGTGTCCTCGAAGTTGTTGGCGTCTTCCGGACGCGCGTATGGCATCACGAACTGCGAGACGTCCGTCTTCCAGAGCCCTTTGAACGCACCCGACTTGCGGTCGCGGTAGTTCTCGAACGGACCGCGCCCGAACCACGCCACCTTCGCGAAGTCGAGCGGCAGGACGAAGTGCCACCCGATGCGCGGCAGCTCGCGGCGGATTCCCTGCGGACGTATCTCGCTCTGGCAGGTGATCGTCCCGTCGCCGTAGACGCGCCAGCGCTGGACGGCGCGGAATGTCGGCGCAGAAGTCTTCGAAACCTCGCCCTTGTTCTCGATCCGCGTGTTGACGCGCCCGAAGTCACGCAGCTCCTCCTTCGCCGCGCCTACGTGCTCCGTCTCCACGAGGAAGTCGAGCGCGTCCCCGTTCTTCTTCACTTCGCCGAACGACACGGCGCGCGTCTTGAAGTTGCGCCATCCGCACGCGCTCCACTTTCCGGCAGGCCCCAGCTCGTTCGAGCTCGGCGCGCGGTAGGCGTCCAGCGTCATCGGCGCAAGAAGCCGCTCGACGCCCTTGACCTTGTAGGAAACGAGCGCGCCTGTCGCAATGTCGAAAGCGGCCGTCGCATCGCCCGCGGTAAAAGTGCGTCTACCGTTCGAATCCTTGAACGACGCGCCGCCGCGCACCGCGAGCGGTACGGCGCGCGCCTCGTTTGCGAGATCAATCTGGTCGTCGGCGATGACGTAGCCCTTGTCGAGGAATCCGTCCTTCTCGCGGCACGCGAACTGATAGCGAACACTCACCGACTTTCCGGGCCCGACAGACGAAAGCGCCTCCTGCGGAAGCGGCACAACCTTCTCTCCGCGCGGTCCCACTGCGTCGAGGTTGAGCGCACCCTTCGCCGTCTCCTTGCCGTTTACAAGAACCTTCCAGGAGGCATCGTAGACGTTCAGTCCGCGGAAGAACTGCTTGTTGAATATCTTGACTGCGGCGGGCAGGGGGCTGCCCGCCCTACCGGACTCCTCCACTGCCGTTACGGCTACAGGCTGGTAGACGTGCTTGATCTCCCAGTAGGCCGGTTCGAGCTGGCGGTCGGAGAGGATGCAGCCGTTCATCACAAACTGTCCGTCGTTCGGCTGGTCCCCAAAGTCGCCGCCGTAGGCGATGATGAGGTTGCTCTTGTCCGTCGCGGAGCGACGGACCCCCTTTTCTTTATCCACGTCCGTTACAGAGCGACCGCCCCCCAGGAGGTCCATCGCTCCGCGATGGACACTCTTTTCCCTATACAGGCCCTGATCGACCCAGTCCCAGATGCAGCCGCCGATGCAGACGTCGGACGACTCGATCGCTTCCTGATAGTCCTTCAGGTTGCCCATCGCGTTCATCATGTTGTGCGCGTATTCGCACATGAAGTACGGACGCTTCGCGTTCGCGTCGCGGGCATGTCCCCACACCGTCGGAACGTTCGGGTACATGTTCGAGTCGATGTCGGAGTTGGACCAGTCGCCCTCGTAGTGCGTCGGGCGCGACCAGTCGCGCGCATGCACGGCCTCGGAGCAGGCCTTGAAGTTGTCGCCCCTTCCGCACTCGTTGCCGTGGCTCCAGAAGAGGACGGACGGATGGTTCTTGTTGCGCTCCACCATGTTCATGTTGCGCCACACCATCGGCATGCGGAACATCGGGTTCGTCGCGCCGTGCGGATAGCCGTGCGTCTCGTTGTTCGCCTCGTCCATCAGGGCGATGCCGTTGAGATCGCAGAGGTAGTACCAGTAGTCGTCCTGCGGATAGTGCGAGTTCCTGACGAGATTGCAGTTCGCGCGCTTGAGAAGCTTGATGTCCTCCTCCTGGCGCTCGTGCGGACAGTAGTGGCCGAACATCGGGTCCGTCTCGTGGCGGTCCGCGCCGTGCAGCTTCACCTTCTGTCCGTTCAGGCAGTAGCGTCCGTTGATGATCTTGCTTTCGCGGAACCCGAAGAGCGTCGAAACGCTTTCTAGTGTCTTCTTCCCCTGGACAAGAGTAAGGACAAGCTTGTAGCAGTTGGGCGTTTCAGGACTCCAGAGCTTCGGCTTGACTACCGCGAAGACACCGCCATGCCCTGCGAAATTGATGCCGACGACGGGCGTGAGCGAGACTTTCCTCCCGTCCAGAGTATAAAGCGACACATCGACATTCGCCCGCCCAACACCTGCGAGATCGACCTCGACCGACAGCCGCCAGTCACCGGCATAGTCGCCGTCCGTCTTCGGCTTCGCCCGCGCGAAGAAGTCGCGGATTCTCACCTGCGGACGACGCACGAGCCACGCGGAGCGGAATATGCCGGAGAGGCGGAACATATCCTGATCCTCCAGGTACGCGCCGTCCGAATAGCGGTAAACCTCCAAGGCTACGGTGTTCTTTCCCGTCTTCACGAAATCGGTGACGTCGTATTCCGCGGCGCAGCGGCTATCCTTCGTGAAGCCGACGTACTTTCCGTTTACCCAGAGGTAGTAGAACGAATCTACGCCGTCGAACTTGAGGAACACGCGGTCGCCCTTCCACGACGCGGGGACCTCGAAGTCGCGGCGGTAGGATCCGACCGGATTGCGCGCGTCGTAGTTCGTGAAATGCCTGGGCGGATCGTCCATCACGCGCGGCGGATTCACCGCGAACGGGTAGCCGACGTTCGTGTAGAGGGCCGTTCCCCATCCGCCCTTTCCGTTCGCGCCGTATGCCTGCCAACTGCACGGAACCTTGATCGTCTCCCAGCGCGAGACGTCGTATTCGGGCAGTTCGAAGCCGACGGGACGGAATGCCGGGCTCTTCGACCACTTGAATTTCCATGCGGTGTCCGAATCGAGGCAGATCTGCCGCGACGATTTCCATGGCAGTATGTCGAGCGCCGCTGCGGGGCTCTCGAACGGCGCGAACGCCGCGCGCGTCTCCTCGCGCCCGAGGCTCATCCGCGACATGTCCTGCCACTCGTTGCCGTCGATTGTCCGCACCTCCGCGGCATTAGCCGCCATCGCGGCAAGCGCCGCGAGCATCGTCACTGTTTTCATTTGAGCATTCCTTTCTCTGCCATTTCAAGTACCGCTTCGCCAAACAGCGTGTTCGCCCACGCAAACCAGCTGCGCGAGAACTTCGCCGGATCGTCCGCATCGACCGACTCGTGCATGAATCCCGTGCCGGCAGTAGTCGCGACGAGCATCTTCAGCGCGGCACGCTGCTCCTTCTCGCAGTCGGACGTCAGGATGCGCATGATGATCGACATCGGCCAGACTTGCCCGATGCCGGTATGCGGACTTCCTATGCCCTCAAGCGCACGGCCTTTGAAATAGTAGGGATTCCCATCGGACGAAAGAATCATCCGGCGCGTGTTTACGTAGACGGGATCGTTGCGGTCTATGCCGCAGAGATACGGAAGAGAAAGAAGGCTCGGCGCGTTTGCGTCGTCCATCAGCACGCGGCCGCCGAATCCGTCGACCTCGAACGCATACACCCTGCCCCATTCCTCCGTATCGGCGACGGCGTATTTCGCGAGCGCGGCGGAAACCTCGTCCGCGAGAGCCGTCGCATCAGCCGCGAGCGCGGCGTCGCCTCCCGTCGCCTTGACGATCTCCGCCGCCTTGCGCAGGATGTCTACGGCGAAGAAGTTGGACGGAACGAGGAACGGAAGCGTCGTCGCGTCGTCCGACGGGCGGAACGCGCTCGCGATGAGACCGACCGGCTTCACGGGCGCGCCGTAGCCGTGGTTGCCGAGGGAGTCCGTCGGATTCTCCGCGCGGCGCTGAAACCGATAGGACGTTTTGTGTCCGTCCTTGCGCTGCTGCTCGCGGAATGTGGCGACTATGGCATTCAGTGTCGCCTCCCACTTCGCGTCGAATATGCTCGCGTCCCCAGTCGCCTTCCAGTATCCGTAGGCGAGGCGGACGGGATAGCAGAGCGAGTCGATCTCGTACTTGCGCTCGTGAAGTCCTGGCTTCATGTCCGTATGGTCGCTCTCCCATCCGCTCTTCTGCTTCTCGTCGGCGTAGAACGCATTGGCGTACGGGTCGAGGCGAATAGCCTTGAACTGCCGCAGGATGAGGTTGCGCACGAGCGTCTTGAGCTTTGCGTCCTCGTTCAGGTGGCGGAGGTACGGCCAGACCTGAGCGGAGGAGTCCCTGAGCCACATTGCATCGATGTCGCCGGTGATGATGTATCCATCGCCTCTCACCGTCGTGTCGAGAGTGTTCGGATAGCAGGCGATGAACATGTCGCGCACCGTACTGTCGCCTATCTTCGCGGCGACCTCGTCGATCTTCGCGTCTACGGCGGCGCTTCGGAATGCGCGCTCCTCGACGGGCGGGCGGCCCGGCTTGGCGCAATAGTCGTACGCACTTGCCGCAAGGCACGGCACCAGCAGCGCGGCGGAGGCGAGAAGTCTCATGCTATCGTCCTTTCTGTTTAAGTCTTCAGTTGGCATAATCTGTCTTCGCGATTCAATTATACCAAACCTTGAGGCTAATTGCACACTGGTATATACCAGTTTCTCAGGGCCGCCGGTCGGTTGACTTGCGCGCCACAAGCCACGCGTCGTGATATACCGCGACGGCGGGAATGGACGGATTCCTGATCCGGGCGATCAGAATCTCGAAAAGCGACGTGGCAATGGCGTCGGACGGCTGGTGTATCGTCGTCAGCGGCGGATCGCAGACCGCGGCGATGTGGGCATCGTCGAAACCGGCCACCATCACATCCTCGGGAACTCTCACGCCGGCGGCGCGCAGCGTCTTCAGAAGAGCCGCCGCCAGCTGATCGTTGCCGCAGACTATTGCGTCGGGTGCATCGCCCTTTGCAAGAAGAGCGGCAACGCCCTTGGCGTCGTCAGGCTCGACATTTGTCGTTTCCAGCGTGCAGGAGGCCTCGTCTGCGGCGGAGCAGAGTCCGTCGCGCCTGTCTATGACGCTGAACGCCCAGTTGTCCCGCATCAAGAAGGCGATGCGCCGCGCGCCCTTCTCGATGAGATGGCGGCCGAGGCGCCATCCTGCGTTGTAGTTGTCGATGCCTATCAGATCGCAGGTGCTTCGCTCCGGACGCGCCGTAATGTCGTAGTCGAGCAGCACAACCGGAATCTCGACCTCCCTGAAGCGCTCGACAATGCGCGCGTTGACTTTTGGCGAATCCCGAAGAAAGTCCGGCGGCTGCAGCACAACGGCCGACACGCGTTCGGCGATGAACTCTCCGACGGCGGCATCAACCTGTCTGCGCCGTTCGCGCGGGGAGTTCGCGGCGAGATCGGCGAAGACCGGCGTGAAGCCCCGGCGCTCCGAGCATGCAATCATCCGCTTGCAGATCGGGGAGAATATCTCCTCCCTGCCGACTCCGGGGATTATAAACCCCAGGCGCTCGTTCATGCGTTTCGCGTTCTGGGGGATGAACGTGCCCTGGCCCTGGCGGCTGGCAAGCAGTCCCTCCACCTTCAGCCGCGCGATCACCTGCCTCACAAGGGTGCGGGAAACGGAAAAGCGCCGCATCAGCGTCCGCTCGCTGGGGAATTTCGTCTCCGCATAGCGTCCGCCAAGTATGTTCTGCCTCAGTTCCGCAAAGACTGCGGCGAACTTTGTCGCACCGATTGCATTTGAATCGCTCACGAAACCATTATACCATATTTGCCGTCAGCGCGACAAGACCTGGGCAAGGATCAGAAGCGTTATGGAAGAATTGGCGATCTGTCCCTCGATGTCGTCGCCGTCAGCAGGAGTCTTCGACCAGTCGGTTCCGATGATGCCGTCGGAAGGCCTCGCATGGGCGCGCGCGGATGCCGCGTTGTCGGCAATCCACTTGCGGTACTTCGCCCCATCCTTCGTGGCGGCGAGTTCTGCGAGGTAGCGCACGCCTATTCCGTTGAACGCCCCGCCGTCGCCCTTCGCGCCGCCCGCCTTTAGGATTCCGCCCGGGCTCTGCTGGACCGTCAGGTTGTCCGCCGCCTTGAGCGCGTCGTCCAGATACTCTCGACGTCCCGTTGCGCGGTAGAGGCGAATCCCCGAGCCTATGAACGTTCCGAGATTGTAGGAGAAGTTCCAGTTCGTTACGTGCTTCTCAAGGTTCATGTTGTCGTAGACCGCTCCCGTCCTCTCGTCGAAAAGCGCACCCCGCGTCCAGGCGTAGAGATCGATGGCCGCCGTGAGATACTTGCGGTCCTTCGTGATCCTGTAGAGGTTGCACGCCGTTATTACGGCAGGAAAGTTGTTGCAGGCGTTCTTCGACTTGTGTTCGGAGTTCTTCCACCACATCCCGCCGCCGAGCGTGTCGTCTACCTCGTGCTCCAGCAGCCAGTCGAACATCGTCCGCGCCTGGTCGAGGTAGCGATTGTCCTTCGTCGCCGAATAGGCGCGCGTGCAGGAGATCGTCCACCAGAGGATGTCGTCATTGAAGTCGTTTTTCGTCCAGTCGGGATAGCGCTTCATGAACGCGTCGTAGAACGCCGGCACCATCGCCTTCGTCTTCGCGTCCTTGAAAAGCCGCGAGGCGTCGATGATCGCGTCCCATGCATGCGCCGCGAACCAGAAATCAAGGAGCTTGTCCTCACGTCCCTTGTGCAGGCGGAACTGCGCCTTCTCCGGAATCCAGTACGTCTTCACGAACGCATCCCACGACGGCCGCGCGTCGAACTTCGGCGCGGCAATGGCGCAGTCCGGGGAAAGAACCGCAGCGAAAAGAAGCGTACCCGCCAACATCAACCTTGTCATGACTTACCTCCCGCTCATCGAATAGGGCGCGGCGGAAGCCTCCGTCCCGCGCGTTTTCACCGGCTTGTCGCTCATCTTGAAGACGAGCTTTCCGCCCTTCTTGAGTTCCGCCGCCGAGAGCCAGTTCTCCTTGACGGGCTTTCCATTCAGCGTCACGGCTGCGACATAGCGCTTCGTTGCGGATTCAGGCGCCTCGATACGCAGCACCTTTCCGCCGGGCATCCTGATTTCGGCGCGCTCGAGCGCAGGCGAGCCGATCACGTACTGTCCGGAGCCGGGGCAGACGGGATAGAACCCGAGCGCGCTCCAGACGTACCATGCGGACGTCTGTCCGTTGTCCTCGTCGCCGCAGTATCCGTCGGGCGTCGGAGAATAGAGGCGGTCCATCGTCTCGCGCACCCAGTGCTGCGCATTCCACGGCTGGCCGCACCAGTTGTAGAGATAGAGCATGTGCTGCGCGGGCTGGTTGCCGTGGGCGTACTGACCCATGTCCGCAAGCTGCATCTCGCGCATCTCGTGGTACATCCCGCGGCGGTCGCTTTCGCATATCTCGGGACGCCGCGCGAGCACGTCGTCAAGCGCGGCCGCGAACGCCTCGCGTCCGCCCATCGCCTCCATGAGACCGGCGACGTCATGGACTACGCTCCACGTCCAGTGCAGCGAATTGCCTTCTACGAAATCGCCGTCGCCCCACTTGATCGGGTTGAAGTCGTCGCGGAACTTCCCGTCGCGCCAGCGTCCGTTGGCGAGACGGTGCTTCGGGTCGATGACGTTCCGCCAGTTGCCGGAGTTCTTCCTGTACTGCGCCGTCTCGTCGTCGCTCTTGCCGATCGCCTTGCCGAACTGCCAGATGCACCAGTCGTCGTAGGCGTACTCGAGCGTGCGCGCGACCGTTCCGTGCCGCCCTTTGTCGTGCGCGACGTAGCCTAGCGTGTTGTAGTCCGCTGCGCCCCAGCGTCCTGTCGCGCCCTGTTTCGGGTGCTGGTTGTTCGCGCCGTGGACGAGCCCCCGCCACAGCGTCTCGGCATCGGCCTTGCCGCGCGCGCCGCTGAGCCACGCGTCCGCGATGACGCTCGCGGAGTTGTTGCCGGTCATGCAGTCTGAGAGCCCCGGACTCGA
Organism: uncultured Verrucomicrobiota bacterium; assembly: GCA_946610035.1. Taxonomy (GTDB): domain Bacteria; phylum Verrucomicrobiota; class Kiritimatiellia; order RFP12; family UBA1067; genus UBA1067. The sequence goes on along the minus strand of CAMOCC010000002.1, from coordinate 81,108 downwards.
CCACTCCGGGAACCATCCCGCCTCCTTCCAGCTGTTCTCAAGCCCCTCGGTCATCAGCGCGTTCACCTCGGGATAGGCGAAGTTGAGAAGCGGGAAAAGCGCGCGGAACGTATCCCAGAAACCCGTTCCTGCGTAGAACGTCCCCTCGAAGACACCGCCGGGCGTGGGGCTGCGGTGAACCGCCTTCTTCGTCTTCGGGTCGATGTCGAAGTAGGCGCGCGGGAAAAGCGACGCGCGGTAGAGCGCCGTGTAGAACATGCGCTTTCGGTCGATGTCGGGCGTCTCGACCTTGAAGCGTCCGAGGACGGCGTTCCAGACCTTCGCGGACTCCGCGCGCACCGCGTCGAAGCTCTTGCCAGATACCTCTGCGAGATTGGCGACGGCGTATTCACGGTCGACGAAACTGGACGCCATCCGCGCTGTAACAACGTCGCCGCGCTTCGTCGGCGCGAAGCGGACGCAGCACCACGTACCTCCGCCTTCTACAGACGCTATCTCGCGGTCGAACTCGACGACGAACCGGTTGCCGAAATCGTCCGCAACAGGCGTCGCGCGGCGCGTCGAGACGCCGTAGACGCGCCTCTTCTCGCGATCGACCTCAATCTTTCCGTCGCCGCCCATCGCGTCAACTACGAAACCCGGCTTGTCGGTGTCGCCGTAGGTGACGCGCATGACGCAAGACCTCTTGGCAGCCGTCAGCTCGAAACTGATGTCGCTGTCGCCAAGGTAGACGCGGTAGTAGTCCGGGCGGATCGTCTCGGACTTGTGGCTGAAGTGGCTGCGGCGGCTTTCCATCTTCTCGTCAACCGGGCCCGAAACGGGGACTACCGTGATTTGACCGAAGTCATTCATCCACGGACTCGGCTGGTGCGTAAGGCGCATGCCGAAGAACTGCGTCCCAGTGTAGTCGTAGAACCACCCTTCCTTGTGGCCGGGCTTGGTGACAGGCGCCCACATGGGTCCGCCCCACGGTCGGCATATCGCCGGATAAACGTTCCCCGCCGACAACGCGAACGAGTTGATCGTGCCCGTCGTCGCCCGCACATAGTCGAGCGGCTCGGACGCGGTCGCCGCAAAAGCGGAGACCGCGAATGTAATGTTGAAAATGAAAAGTGTAAAATTGCGGGGTCGCTTCGCGACATCGTACTTTACCATCCTGTTTATGTTTTTCATATCTTCTCTTTCTCTTTCCATTTTACATTTTACACTTTACATTCTACTTCTGCCCTGGGAACCGTCCGCGCACGAACATCTCGACAAACGGGATTCCCGCATCGTAGGTCCGGCCGTGGTCGCAGTACGGCATAAGCGAAAAGAACGCTTTCTTGTGCCCGAGCGCCTTGCACGACGCGATGAGCAGACGGTTCTCCTCGCTGCGCGCCGGCCACTCCCACGGCGGCTCGCCACACACGGACATGATCGGCGGGATGTCCTTCGACACCCACCTCAGCGGCGCGAGATCATCGATCTTCGGCTGATACTGCGGGTCCTTGTCCCCCGCATGCTTGCGAACGTTGTAGTGCTTCGTGGCCTGGCCGGAGACAGGAATAAGTCCCGCGATCGCCGAGAGTCTGTAGCCGTGCTTCGCGAGATATTCTGGCGCCATGCCGACCATCATCGTGAGGTACCCGCCCGCGCTCATGCCGCTGACGAAGACCTTGTTCGTGTCGCCTCCGTACGCGGCGATGTGTCCAAGCGTCCAGGCGACCGCCGCAGCTGCGTCCTCGATGCAGTCGCGCCCCTGCACACCACTCTTGCCCAGAAGCCGGTAGTCGACTGCAACCTGCGCAATGTCGTCTCCGATCGGTATGAAGTGACGCCCACCGCCCTCCAGGCCGCCACCGTGGAACCATACAACTGTCGAGAAGCCCTTCTTGCCTTCCGGAACCTTGACGTCAAGCTTGCACCTCTCGCGCCGATACTGGTCCGAGTCATCCGCCGCGTAGGCGATGCCGCGCTCCAAGCGCACGCCACCAAACGCCGCCAGGCCCGTGAACAGCGCGTACGCTGCGGATGTCGTGAAAATACGTGTAACTCTCATATTGTCTCCTTCGTGTCTGGTTTTGAGTCCTTCTGGACAATCTTTTATGCTACTATTATATAAAACAATGCGTCGCATGCGCAACACTAACCACCACTGGTATATACCAGTTTGTGGGTAATGGGGAACGAAGAACGGGGAACGGGGAATGGGGGCGTGCAGGGGGTTCCGTCGCTCCGCGACGGAACAAGGGAAAGCAACAGCGAAAGCATTTTACTGGCGCCTGCCTTGTTGCGTCGCGGAGCGACGCAACCCCCTGCAGCAACGGTAGTGTGTGCCAAACGGGGCACGGGGGGGCCGTCCCAGGGGTTCCGTCGCTCCGCGACGGAACAAGGAATGTAGTGTTACCATTGTGCATGCCCCATAGTATTCCTATTTGACTTCCACAATTTCCGACAGCGGTCCCAGTCCGACGTCGTTGAACGGCTGGACTGCGACATAGTATGTCTGCTCGCTGTCGAAAAACCCGTAGTCCACCGCCGTCGCATAGACGCGCGCCGCGTGGTTCATGCAGTCCTTGGACGCGCCCCAGCGGACGATATAGCCCGCCGCGTCAGCGCGCGGACGCCACGACATGGCAATGCGCCGTCTGTCGGCCTGCCGCACGGCCTTGAAGTCCAGGACCGCCGCGGGGCGCTCGCCTGTCGCGCGGCCGAACACGCGCAGATCGGCGACGGAGAACTGTCCGACTGCGAAGTCGGACTTATTCGTCACGCGCAGAAAACGCACGCGCTCCGCCTTTGGCAGAACGCAAAGTTCGCATATCTGGTCTTTCGTGTTGCCGGTACGATCGACGATTGCATGCCACGCCGCGCCGTCGACAGAAGCCTCGACAACATACTTGTAAACAGGAACATCCTTGTCGAAGCGACGCGCCTGGAACCCTTCGTCCGCAAAGCAGGCCTGTAGAGCCTCCACGTTCATCGGACGCCCAAGATCCATCGTCAGCCACTCGCCGCTTTTGCCGCTCCGCGCCGACCACCATGTGCGAAGGTCGTCGTCGGACGCCAAGTTTGGTATCATCTTCTCTTTTGTAGACGATGCGAACACCGCCTTGTTGACGCTCAGGAGATTCATGTCGAGGAGAATTGACTCCTTCTTGAAATCCACCTTCCTGTCCGGCACGGCAAACGGCCTGTCGAACCCTTCCATGATGACATGCGCGTATCCGTTGTCGTAGTACGCCGGGAAGATTCCGATGCGGCGCTCGTAGTGTTCGCGCGCGCCGATGATGAGCGAGGCGACGTACCAGTCATTGCCGTAGCGGTCCTTGAACGGATGACCGTGCCCGCCGCCGGTGAAGAATCCGTCGGGCTGTATCGCATAGGGCGAGCCCTTCATTGGCGCGAAGGGTCCGAGCGGACTCTTCCCGACATACGCGCCAGAGCAGTAGGTCCTGTATTCCGTCCCGGGTGTCGCGTAGAAGAAGTAGTACCAGTCGCCGTCGTGAACCATGCTGACACCTTCGTTCCACCCCTTGGAGCTTGTCTTCTCGTTGCTGTTGCCGGGCACTTCCCATCCGAGGCGCCGACCATTGGCTGGCATGAGATCGGTTACTTTCGTGAGCGGAGTGAACGTCTTCGGATCGAACTCCGTGCCCTGCATCGGTCCGCCTGCGGAGCACCCCCAGAGATGATAGGTGCGGCCATCATCGTCCACGAAGAAGTCGGGATCGCCCTTGTCGGGGAGTTTCGTGTCCTTTACTTCCTCCCATTTGTCGCCGATCGGGTCTTTAGTGCGGAATATCCGCTTGTCGCCGAAACCCATGTAGTAGATCCAGTCGTCATAGACCATCACGGCGGGCGCCCACTTCTTGACGAGCGGCATCTTGCTGAAGACATGCGTCCAGTCGCGCAGGTTGTCGGAGTAGGAATACCCCGCCGCGTGGGACGAGAAGAGGAAGTATTTGTCGTGGTAGAGAACGATCACCGGGTCGGCGGCCGTGCGATGGACAGGTCCCCTCTCCTCGAAGAGGTACGTGAGGTTCAGCGGGTTGGTCATCACGGTCTTCCCTGCGCCGTCGGCGAACGCCATCGCGCCCGCATAGAGCGCGACCGCCGCTGATGCCGTGAAAAAACGCGCAACCCTCATATAGTCTCCTTTCTGTCTTGTTTTGAGTCCTGCCGGACAATCTATTACGGTGCTATTATATAATACCTAGAGCCGCGTGCGCAACACTAACCGCCACTGGTATATACCAGTTTGTGAGGAATGGGGAACGGGGAACGGGGAATGGGGAACGGGGAATGGGGTGTCCGTCACAGGGGGTTCCGTCGCTCGGCGACGGAACAATGTGAAGCAACCGGGAGAGCTTATTGTCACATGTCTGACACTTTTGCTCCCGATTTCACATTCTTACGGATGAAAGAGGCGCTCGGCCGGAACCAAGAAGTCGAAATACGCATTCTCGGCGATTTCGGGTGCAAGCCGGCCTTCGTACACCAGCGCAGTCCGCACAGAACGCGAACGCGGCAGGGCGAGACGACGAACCTTTTCCCGGACCTCATTCTCAATCGATGCAGGAATGCGCGTCTGTCGCTTGATTTCCACGACGCAGACGGAACTCTTCGTCTGGACGAGAAGATCGATCTGAAACCCGTCGCCTTTTGACGAACCCGCCTTGAAATACGGTGCGATGGAGGTGACTACCGAATTCCCGAATCCGATCAGCGGCAGCAGCGAACGCACGTTGCCGCGAACGAGATTCTCAAACTGAAGCCCCATCATGCCATCCCATCCCGACAAGTCCTCCAAAGAGGCGAATGCATACGATCCGTTCCGGATGGCGACCTTTTTCGGTTCGATATACTTCAGGTAGAAACGGACGTAGTTGTCGCGAATCCTGTAGGCGACTTCCCGCACCTCGCGACCATCGACCGGATTAAGCCCTTCGTCTGCGGATACGAATCCTGCCTCGACCAATTCCTTGACGGCCCTGGAAAGATGGCCGTTCGCGGAAACACCCAGCTCGCCGGCGAGAGACTTGAGGCTGAGGGGGCGCCTGGCCAGCGCCCGGAGAATGGAGCCCCGCTCATCCGCCGATCGCCTGAAAATATCCGTAAAGATGCGGTCGAAGTCTCCGTAGAGATAGCCCTTGTCGCTGAAGCAGAGCCTTCGGATGTTCTCTGCGGCGGAAAGCGAGGGCCGCATTTCCGCCAAATACTTGGGCACGCCTCCTGTCACTGAAAGCAGGTCGAACATCTCTCGCGTCGACACGCGATCTGCCGCCCTGCCCCAGAACAGACGGCAAACGGACAGGGGCAGTTCGTCGACCTTCAGATCAAGCGAGATTCTGCCCACGAAGGCGCGGGAGTTCAGGATGTTGTCCGCAATCCACGACGAGACCGAACCGCAGATGACGAACACGAGATTTGGACGTCGCGAAAACTGCTGGTCCCATGCATTCTTGAGATAGGCGGGGAACGCCTTGTCGAACGCCCCCATCCACGAGATCTCGTCAAGGAGAACCACCGTCCGCCCGCGTCCCCTGAGCGCCGCATGGAGGGCGTCGAACGCCTTCGGCCATCCGTCCGCGAGCGCCTCGAGCATGCCTGTCTGACGCGCCAGCCGCTCGCAGAAGTTCTTGAGCTGCATGTCGTTTGTCACGCCATCGTCCGGCGCGAGGCCCTCGATTTCGATGAATCGGCATCGCGACTTTCTGGCAAACTCCTCAATCAGCGTCGACTTGCCGATGCGCCGCCGTCCAGAACAGACAACGAGCGACGAATCCCCCTTGCCCCAGAGGTCGTCAAGGCATCCGATTTCTTCTTCGCGTCCGTAAAACATCTCTTTTCTCCATGTTGTTTCAGCGTACATTGTACCATATAGTCGACGGACAAGGCAACAAGAATCTGGCGGCTATCTTGATTTTTCATGATAGCCGCCCGATTTAAGGCCATCTATTTCGGGCGGCTATCTTGATTTTTCATGATAGCCGCCCGTGGACCCGCGCGGCAGATTTGCACCCCGCATAGCGCATGAAAAACAAAGAGTAGCATCTCAGGGGGGGGGCGTCCCGAGGGGGTTCCGTCACAGGGGGTTCCGTCGCTCGGCCCCTTGCGGCCGCTTCGCGGCTCGGGCTTCGCCCTCGGGCAACCTGACGCCTTCGGCGCAGGCGAATCCCGCGACGGAACAATGTGAAGCAACAGGAAAAGCATTTTACTGGCGCCTGCCTTGTTGCGTCGCGGAGCGACGCAACCCCCTCGTGTTACCATGAGGTCCCTTAGCATTCTACCTATAGTATTCGCTGCCTTAATAGACAAGTATCATAACGCCGCCCTGACACTTCAGCGTGTAGGTCGTGACTCCGCCTTCGGTCGTCTTCTTGATCTTGCAGCGGGCATGGGCGGAAGCGGCTTTCGTCACCTTTCCTTCCGCGACCAGTCCACCGTTGTCGACCAGCGACGAGCCCTCGCCAGCAAGCTCGAACGTCGCGCCGGAGTCGACAACGACCTTCTCAGCCGCTATCGTCAACGTCTTACCGGATGCTATGGAGACCTTGCCGTTGAGATGCAGGTCGGCATTCCCCGTGTCAAGCGTCAGATCAGATGTTACGCTAATCGGCCCAAGCACCAGATTGGCGAATCCGCCGCTTATGTTGAAGGCGGTGGCACCAAACGTCGTCGTACCGTTGATTACATTCTGACCATCCCAGGAGGCAAGTCTGTCGTTGAGCGTTACATCGCCATTGACCGTCATTCCGGCAGCCAGCCAGGATCCATGATCATCGGCAGAGACAAACTCAACTGCGACGCCCTGCTCGATGATGCCGGCACCGGATTTCTTCTTCACGCCGGACCCATTGAATGTCAGCTTCCCGCTGCCGGTGATGTTGCCGCCGTAAAGTTCCACCTCGCTTTGGCTACCCTGGCCGACGATCACAACATTTCCGTTTATGATTACACCTCCGCAATCGCGGTTGTTATTGCTCATCCCCACCAAGGCGCCGTTATTGAATTGGATCACGGTCCCGCTGGTCGGCAGACTTCCTGCTGACCAGTTGGCCGCAGTTCCCCACTGTCCATCGCTATTTTCGCCCGGGTTCCATGTCACGACCGTCTTCCATGTCCCGCCGACGCCACAGACGCCTACGCCAGTTCCCGAACCAGACACCTTCTCCGCGGTCAAACCATTCGTTCCATCAACAAGCGAGGCCCCGAGCTCCAGCTTGAACGAGGCGTTGTCGCCGATATTGACTTTCGCCGGGATCGTCAGCGTCTTGCCGGCGTCGACCGTGACCTCGCCGCCGAGAACGACGTAATTGACATTTGGAAGCTCCACGTCGGCGGCAACCTCGACTTCACCGAACGTGACCGTTCCGCTCCAATGCTCCGTCGTGAAGGTGCCGTTGAATGTCGTCTTGCCACTGAACTTCATGTTCGTCTGAAGCGATATCATGGTGTTAGCGTTTTGATTGATGTACGCGGACCCCGTGACTTCAACCATGGACTCCACATTGTTCAGTCTCCCCATCTTCAATTTTCCGACCATCGTCAGCCCGCCGGCAATCTTCCATCCGGCGCTCATCACGTTATCGTTCCCTTCCACGGTCAACGGACACGAAATGGTCAGCGCCTCGCCGTTGGGAAGATTGCGCAGACCCGTGTTGTTGATCGTGAGCGTTCCCGTGCCGCCGATGTCGCCGTTCAAGCCGAGATCGGCCCACCCGCTGGAACTGCGGGCGAAGGTGACATTGCCGTTGACTGTCAAGGTCTTGCACTGCTGGTTGGCCTGGCCCGCATTGTAAAGCCCGGCAGTCCATTCGCCCGCAGGGAACGTGACCGGCGTCGTCGCCAGCGGCACGAAGCCGAGGCTCCAGTTGTCTTTGTCGTCCCACCTGGCTGTATTGCCTTCGCCCGTCCAGTACACGGGTGTCGTGTCGGCATACAGACGGTAAGTGCCGTCCGCAATCCCCGCCACATAGCCGGTGACAGTTGTCGTAACCGACCCTATCGCGAAACCCGCCGTCACAATCGACTGACCCTCCGCGAGCGACACGTTTTCACCCGCGCAATCGGTAAGGAGCGTGACCTCGCCTGCCGCTCCATTCAATGCGGCAAGAGCGGCCCCAAGGGTGAGGAAACGCTGCTCCTCACCATTGATCGTGGCCTTTGCCACAAACTCGTCCTTGACATACTTCTTGTAGCCGGACTTGTCGCTCGTCACCGCTACCGTTCCTTCCAGATTGGGCGTGTAGCCTTCCGGCAGATAAAGCGCACCCGCCTCGACCTTCGTCGTGCCGGCATAGGTAGGGATTACCTCGACGAGAAGAGCGCCATCGCCTTTTTTCGTCAGACCGCCGTCATCTCCATCCGTCACGCCTTTCAAAAGCGCGGTCTTGACTGAAGCCTCGACACCGGCGTCGACATCGATTATCGCACCGCCCGCGAGAACATTGACGACCGTTTCCGCGTCATTTATCACACCACCGTCAACAGCCCATGCCTTCAGCGTCCCTCCGTTAAAGTTGATAACAGCTGTACTTGGATTGTTGAATCTCCTGATTGAACTTACCTCAAGAACGCCTCCCGCATCGAGGTTTATGGTTCCGTTCCCACCATTCAGCCTAAGCCACTTTTTCTGCGTTCCGTTGCGCACTACGACTGTTCCTCCATCCCTGATTGTCAGTGTCGCCGAACCACCGTCGCCAACAAGCATATCCGCGGAAGACGTCACAGTGCCATTCTCGACAGTCATCGAATCACTATTGCCGCTGGAACCCAACGCAATCGGGCTTCCGGAAAACGCTCCGGAAACAGCCGATCCGGAAATCATCCCGCCGCCGGCACCTGCCGTCATCGTGCGGCCATTTGTTAACGTAAAACCGTTTGCAAACCTGATCAATGCATCTTGAGCATGGACATTTCCCCCTGCTGCGACGGTGACCTCCCCCTGAAGTTCAATCGGATTGGCAGAGTTCCTGAGCCGGGCATTTCCCTCGATGGTTACAGTGCTCTGGAATGTGGCGTCGCCGCCCTGCGGCCGGAAATGTCCGCCGCTTGTTGCGCGGACAGTCACAGGATTCTTGAAAACAATTTGCGCATTGTTCGCCACTTGAACAAAGGCATTGTCATTCCCGCCGTCACCGACAAAATCACACGCTATCGTAATGCTGTCGCCTGACGCAAGGTAAAGCCCAGTCATATTCAGTGTCAGTTTCCCGGATCCCGAAACCGTGTCGCCGTCAGGGGCGTTCGCTCCATAGATTATGATGTCCGTCCAGCTATTAGCCCCTCGCGCAATCGTGACATCTCCGTTGACGACAACAGCCGCGCACTTTCGGAAATCTTGATCACCATGATTGCCTGTAATCTTCACCGTGTAGGCAGAACCAAAATCTGGGAATGTAACGATGGTGTTCTCGTCTGGCACTGCTTCAGGAGACCAGTTGCCAGCCGTGGACCACATTTGGTCGCCAGCATATCCGGTCCATGTGGACTCTGCGGCCAACAAGCTCTCTACCGCGAATGCGGAGAGAAGGACTGCGGCATGCCGCGCGCCGTGCGCGGCGAATGTCTTGAGCATACGGACAATACTCATTATGACTCCCTTTTTTAGGTTTAACTGGACGACACAGGGACACTGCCCCCGTCGAACGCTGCCATTGTACATTATACGGGCATGTCTGCGCAACCGATTTCAGAACTGGTATATACCAGTTTGTGGGAGAATGGGGGAAAGTGGGCCGTCGCTCCAGGGGGTTCCGTCGCTCCAGGGGGTTCCGTCGCTCCGCGACGGAACATGGAAGCGACCGAAATGCACTTTAATGGCGTTCTCCCTTGTTGCGTCGCGGAGCGACGCAACCCCCTACGGCGACGCAACCCCCTACGGCGACACAACCCCCCGCTCGACTTCCCTTAGCCTGGCGTCCGGCGCAGCAGGAAGCCGCCGGTCGGGCGACTGCGCGTCGCATGCGCAGAGGTTGCTCGGCGTAAGCGCCGCGCAGTAGCTCGCCTGCCACTGCCCGGCGACCTCGGCCAGCGTCCTGCCGTCGCAGTTCTGCGTCCAGAAGTCATCGCTGTACGTGCCCTCGCGCGCGGCCGCGTTGAGGCGAACGACGAATCCGCTGCTGGCGTTGCCGCTCGTACCGCCGACTCGGCTGTACCTGCGCTCGCAGAAGTCGAGGAATGCGGCGGTCGGACGGTAGCTCTCGTCGTAGCGATGCCCCTTCGCGGCGGCGTAGATCGCGTCACGGACGGGCTGCTTCTCGTAGTTCATCCAGCGCACCCAGTCTGCGACACCCTCGGTGACCCATCCGGGCGGCCCCTTGCGTCCGTTGCGGCCGTACGCCTGCACGACGTGCGCGAGCTCGTGGACGATCGCGCCTGGTGCCTCTCGGTTCAGCTCGCCGCGCGCCCAGCGCGTGTTGAGAGTGATCGCGTCTCCGACTGTCCACGCGACACCGTCACCCTCGATGAAGCGGATCGACACGCGCTTCGGCGCGACGTAGCCGGGAGAGCGCAGCATGCGCGCGATCCTCGGATACCAGTTGGTGACGACCGGCAGGAGCGTGTTCTTCGCCCAGTCGACCATTTCCTGGTCTTCGCCCGCGTCGATCTCGATGACCGTGTCGCCGCGGCATACGGTCTGCATCCGCTCCGCACGGAGCGCACACGCGGCGGCGACCGCCGCACTGAACATCAAAAGCAGACGGACTATACGCATTTCAAACTCCTTTTGCGACAACGACCCTTAACGCAGTTTCAGAATAAAGCCGCCCGTCAGATACGCGCCGTCGTCGCGCATCAGCAGCGAGAAGGGTTGCCCGTCCGCCGTTCTAACGGAGAACCTGCCGACCGGCGTATTGCCCTGTGCCCAGGACAGTACCTTCGAACCGATCTTTACTCTCTCGGCATCCAGCAGGAGCGTAGGACGGCCGGTGAGCGTCCATTTCTGATTGTCTGGTATGAGAAACGGCAGTTCCGCATCCTCGGGAATCTCAAGGACAGTGCCGGCCGCCATCGTGATATTAGTGTTGACCGTGCTATTCAGCAGTTCATCGCTCATGACAAGCGTTCCTTCCCGGATGTCGACTACGCCAGTGTAGGCTCCGCCGTTGTTTCCTCCGAGGATGAGCTTGCCTGCTCCCGTCTTAACGAGGTTTCCGTCCGTCATGAGCTCGCAGGAGAGCGTCCCGTCCGCGACATTGATTTCCGCGACCGCGAGGCGGTTGGGCGAATTTTCCGCGCGATACAGCCGCGACTCGCCCGACGAGTGGAGCGTGCCGCCGTCGATCACGAGTCCGCGGCTTGCGTAGTTGGCCGTGGTCCCGGCGAAATAGAGATTGCCGGAATCGAGCTGCACGTCCCAGACGCGTACATCGTAGGATGCATTCGCGCCGTTCGTGCGGAACGTACCGCCGTTGCGGCAGATGACTGTCGGCGAATCGCTGCTCTCGCGCCTGAACGGGTTGTTGCCCTCGACTTCGAAAACACCCTGCTCTTCGACGAGCACGTGCGCGCCGGCCGGGAGCCTGTTGAGCGTATTCACAGTCGAATAGACGTACAGCTTGCCGGTGCCGTTGACGAGAACGGGATTCTCGGCCGTCGCCGTCACGTAGTCGAACTTGTCGTCGATGCGGAACACCCCCTCGGAGACTTCGAGCCGCCCTGAGAACCGCCAGTCGCCGGTAGAAGGCGTGTTCATCGAGTACGTGCCGGAGCCAATCTTAAGCACCCGCGCCGATTGGTCGACGTAAATCGACGACGTCTCCGTGTTATGGCGGATGGTGCCTGTTCCGGCAATCGTGAAGTCGGTATTGGCATTGACAATCAGATTGCCGCCTATAGTGATCTCGCCCTTCGTTCCGAGCGTCAGATTGCCGCGCTTTTCGGCGCTCTCGCCCGTCGTGATGCGCACTTCGCCCAGCGTACCGCGCACGTCGAGGAATTCCTGGGGCTTGACGACACCCTGCACGTAGAGTTCACCGCCATCGGCGACGTTGAGCCTGTTGGAAACCGTGACAGCGCCCTGACCGACGTCGCGTATGCCGGGCACGTTGAGCGCGCCACCCGCGAGGACATAGTCTGTCTCGGCCTCTGCAACCTGGTTCGTGAACATGAAGCCGCCCAGCGTCGCGGTCGGCGCGGTGACGGTAGCCGATCCCGCATTCGCGACATCGCCGAAGACAACGGCATCGCCAGTGATGAACGCCGCGTCCGCGCCGGCGGGCGAATCCTTGCCCCAGACCGTCGACGAGGTCCACTCGGCCTCGCCGCCTTCGCGCCAGAAGAGGGTATAGGCGTCGCGCGCATACCGGAGCTCCCAGCACTGCGTCGATTCGTTGAACGCAAGCGTGAAGGTGCGCCCCTTCTTGTCCGTCGGCAGCAGACAGGCGACGGACGCGTCGGCGGAGCTCGTGCCCGTCAGCGTGATCGCCCCGTTCTCCGCGCCGAGCGGAAGGTCGTAGCCGCGATAGTCGAAGGTAAGCGCGGCACCTGACGCGAGCGAGAGCGGCCCGCCCGCGACCGAGACGGTATGCGGCAGCGTGACGGACGTATTGATCACCGTCTTGCCGTCGTTTATGAGAGTCGTCCCCGCGACCGGCGCGAGCTCGACCGCCGCGCTGCCGCCGATGGAGAGCGATTCAAGGTGGATTTCGGCGGGAGACTCCGCTTCGCCGATCGCGAGCGTCGAGTCGGCCGTAGCCGTCAACTGGACGGAAGAACCGTCTCCCGGCTCGTCGGCCGGCGTCCCTTCGCCGCCCTCCTCCGCCTTGGTCCAGGCACCCGCCGCCGTCCATGCAGCATCACCCGAAAGTTCGCGCGTATAGAGTCCGTTCGGCGAGACGTAGGGGAATTCCTTCGCGAGAAGATTCACCGTGTCTTCGGAAATCGCGACGTCGTATATCCTCAACATGCCGACGTATGACGAATGAAGTATGCCGAGCGTCTCTTCTTCGTTTTCGGCGTTGTAGACATTCGCGTACGAGAAGTCGTGCATGCCGGTGTTGCCGCCCTGTCCGAAGACTGCGCCAAGCTGGAAGCCGTCGTTGATGACGATGCTTTCGGTCTGGGAGTATGTCGTCCACAGCGTGCCGTCGAGATAGATGTCGACGCCATTGTCTCGCTTGACGAACACATAGAGGTGCTGGCTCGTCGTCGCGTTCGGAACCGTCATCGTCGCGAGCGGAACATAGCGCGTGTCGTTGGTCGCCATGACGAGCTTCACCTCGTTGTCTGTGTCTCCAGCAATGAGCGCGATGCAGCCGAAAGCCGTTCCGAAGTCCATCAAGACGGCGTCTTTCAGCTTCGGGAGGGTGCAGTAGATCGCTGCGGACCATTCCGTTGGATACGTGATCTTCGTGTACATGAGCGACGAGGTGTAGAGCGAATGTTCGTCGGCGAAATCGCCCGCAGCGCCCGTTCCGGTGCGCGCGCCGATCCCCTTGCCCACGTCGCGGGTGAGCGTCGTCTTGCTGCTGCCGACGGACGTGTAGCCGTTGTTCTCGAATTCGAAATCGTACCAGCACGCCTCGCCGCTCACGACCGGCGGGAGATCGGACTCGTAGGCGATGTACATCTTTCCGGTCGCTGGATCGGTTTCCACCGATGTCTCAAGAAGCGTCGTGCCGTCTGCCCGGTACATCGTCACGTCGGGCGCGGCGCTACCGGCTGCGATGTTGAGCGCGACGCGCCCGTTGCCGTCCGCGACGGACTCCAGCAGACGCAGCTTCGCGCCTGCGGAGAAGCTCAGTTCGCCAGACGGGCGGGAGCTCTTGATGTCGAGCGTTCCCGACCTGACATCCACGGGACCGGAAAGCCCGCTCATCATAGCGAACGACACCGTGCCGTCCGCATTTTCGGAGGTATCGTTGATGATAATCCTGCCCGCGCCTGTCGTCGCACCCATGAAGTTGATGGCGAGCCCGTTCGGGTCTAGTGTCGTGCCGACCTCCGCGTCGTTGAACGAGACAGCCCAGCCATCGGTCAAACCCGTAGATGTCATGTCATACCTGATGGCGCGCAGCGTGCCTGCGCCGCAGATGAGCGGCCAGTTCTTGTCGAGTTTCAGCTCCGCTACTTCCAGCGTGCCTCCGTCCGAAATCGTAGCCGAGCTCGCTATGCTATCGGCGTTTCGGGCATAGATGCCGCGCACCTTGACCGTGCCGCCGATGATGTTCAATGTTTCAGTCGTGTGGGAGTATGTCGTCTCGAGCCAGGCATCGGGCGCGTTGAGCGTGCCGTAGATGTTTTCGACGCCGGTTCCCGCCCAGTGTCCGAAGAGTATGCCGCGCTTGTTCCCCTTTTCGCTGTAGACGTTGTAGGTCGTCGAAGCGGCCGTGACGTTCAGCGTTCCCTTCACGTTGAACGTATAATTGTAGGCTGTTCCGCTGTTGCCAAGGCAGATGGAAGGAACGGAGACAACCGAGTTCGTCGGTATTTCAATCGTTCCACGTGTTCCCTGAAGCGCGTTGTCGCCCGTCATCGTCGGTATATAGAGAACGCCGCTGTCGTGTCCGTTGTTGAAGTCGCTCGTGAAGTTGTAGTTGACCGGCGTGCCGAGTGCGTCGGCGTAGTCGGCGTAGAGAAGCGCGATCTGCTCGGACGTCAGCACCTTCTCCCATCCGAAAACAGCGTAAACGCCGAGTCCGTCGCCAAAGCCCCATGTCGCGGGACGGGTCCCGTTCCAGTTCTTGCCGATCTGAAAGCCGACGGTCGGCTGCACGGCATAGTTCATGTCCCTTGTCGCACCGTCATCCATGCGCAGTGTCGTCTTCTGCCCATTTACGTCGCACGTGACGACGAAAAGGTGGTAGCCCTGCGAAATCTCAGACGCCGGAATCGTCAGCACGTAGTCGTCCCTGTCTGTTCTATCCGTGCGCGGCCTGAGCGAAACCCCACCGTCTGGATCCTTGAAAAGCGTCAGCGCACTTCCATCGTTGCCGCCCATGCACGCGATAACCTTCCAAAGATCGTCGCCGCCAGTCATGTCTGTGACATCGACGATGAACGCCATTGTGAAAGCCGTCATGTTGGTCCACAGGACGTCCGTGCCGGGATGGGCGCTGTTGGCGCGCATCACGCAGAAAGCATTGCGCCCGTACGCGATGCGCTCGCAGCGGACATTGTGGTCCCAGTGCCACTTTGCCGCGTAGTCTATGGCGGAATACCAGTTGGCGGATGTGGTTTCAATTACATTCCCCTGACCGGATAGATACTTGAAGTTCACCGCCGGCACAACCACAGCTGTGGTATTTCTGACAATCTGGACAGCCGCGATACAGCCGCGTCCACCGCTGCTGCTGCCACCCTGAATGGACAGTTTGCCCGTGAGTCCGGTGATACGCATAGCGTTCTTGCCTTCTTCAAGTACATCTTGCCGAGTGCCCCAGTTGGCCGTGCTACCCTTGACTGTAGAGCCGTCCACATAAGAGTAGGAGAAGCCGTTGACAGTGACTGGACGGAACGTCGAGTCCGTGGTGTTAACATACACAATCACGTCGTAGACGTCGTATGGGATCCCCGTCACTGACACGGTGGGACCCTTGACGCCGTTGTGCTCGCCGTCGTCCAGGTAGCCGACATACGGCTCCGCCATGCCCGACTGGTGCCACATGTTTTTGGCTTCGTATGATACCACTGCCGTACCGTCCGACTTAGCTTGCGTGCCGTCCCAGTAATTTGTGAGCGTGTATGTTCCAGAAACGCCACCGCTGCTTGCGCCCGAAAACGTATTCCAGGCCGCGCCCGTGATTGACGCGTCTGCCAGATTCGCATATACGGTGTCGCCCTTAAGCGCGCCGTAGCCGTCCTGCGTGAAGTTGATGGATATCACCTCAGCCGCTTGCGCGGCGCATGTTGCAGCGACGGCCAGCGCGGCCGCGGCGAATGTCTTGAGCATGCGGACAATACTCATTTTGGCTCCTTTTTTTAAGGTTTAAGTGAACGACGCAGGGACACTTCCCCCGTCGAACACCGCCATTGTACACAATTTTCACCATTCCCCGCAATTCCTTTTTCTACTGGTATATACCAGTTTGTTGGGAACGGGGAACGGGGATTGGGGAACGGGGAATGGGGAACGGGGAACGGGGAATGGGGGATAGGGAACGTGGAATGGGGAACCTTAAAGCCCTTCACAGCAAACCTTCGATTCCCTCCAGATCGGATGAACCGAGGTCCGGTTTCTGCAGGAAACCGAGGTTTTCCTCAAGCTGGCTGACGCGGCTCGCGCCCATCAGCACGGAAGTTACGCGCCGGTCGCGGAGCACCCACTTGAGAGCGAGTTCAGCGAGCGTCAGGCCGCGTGACACGGCGAAATCGTTCAGTCTTGCAAGCTTCGCGCGCATTTCAGGCGTAATGGTGTCGGTCTTCAGAAAGGCGTTCTTCGCCGCCCTGCTGTCGGCGGGAACTCCGTCAAGGTAACGCGACGACAGAAGCCCCTGCGCGAGGGGCGAGAAGCAGATGCCGCCGGCACCGGTCTCTTCCAGCGCGTCGAGAAGTCCGTCCTTCTCGATGCCGCGCGTGAACATGTTGTAGCGGAACTGGTGTATGAGCAGCGGCGTGCCGTTGCGCTTCAGGATCGCCGCCGCTTCGCGCGTCTGCGCGGCAGAATACTTCGAAATTCCGACGTAGAGCGCCTTGCCCGAGCGCACGATGTCCGAAAGCGCGCCCATCGTCTCTTCCAGCGGCGTCTCCGGATCGGGGCGGTGGGAATAGAAGATGTCGACATAGTCGAGCTTCATGCGCCTGAGGCTCTGGTCGAGACTCGCGATCAGCGACTTGCGCGAACCCCAGTCGCCGTACGGACCCGGCCACATGAGATGTCCCGCCTTCGTCGTGACGATCAGCTCGTCGCGGTGTCCCTTCAGTTCCGAGTCGAGGAGCCGCCCGAAGTTCTCCTCCGCCGAGCCAGGCTCCGGACCGTAGTTGTTCGCGAGGTCGAAGTGGGTTATGCCCAGGTCGAACGCGCGCGTGACGAGACGCGCCATGTTCGCGCGGTCGTCGTACGTCCCGAAGTTGTGCCAGAGCCCGAACGCGACGCGCGAAAGCCTGAGTCCGCTTCGTCCGCACCGCACATACGGCATCGTTTCATATCTGTCCATGTGATGCTTTCCTTTCCAACACAGCATATTATAACATTATTTTGCCGGAACTTTCCATGACAAGTTCGATGGAACGGGGAATGGGGGCCGCAGGGGGTTCCGTCGCGGAGCGACGCAACCCCCTACGGCGACGCAACCCCCTACAGCGACGCAACCCCCTGAGCGACGATCCTCACCTCTCTTGGGCTACGGCTGGGCGAGGCGCCACTTGCCGGGGCCTTTGACGGAATAGTCGACGACCTTGCCGTCGCGCCATGCGATGTCGACGGTGAGGTTGCCGCGCGCGCGAAGGCCCTTGACGGACCCCGCCGGCCAGCACGAAGGAAGCGCCGGCAGAAGGTCGATCAGCGTCTCGCCGTCCGCCGTCCTGCGGTGGCTCTGGAGCAGCATCTCCGCCACGCCGGCCGTCACGCCGAAATTGCCGTCGATCTGGAACGGCGGATGCGCGTCGAAGAGATTAGCATAGAGTCCGCCGCGCTCCCTGCCGTCCGGAAGGATCGCAGGACGGAACAGGTTGTCCATTATCTTCATCGCATGGTCGCCGTCCCTGAAGCGCGCCCACGCGTTTATCTTCCATCCCATCGACCACCCGGTCGCCTCGTCGCCGCGCGCTATCATGGACTTCTTCGCAGCGGCGAAGAGGTCGCCCGTCGAGGGCGTTATCTCGCAGCCGGGATAGACCGCCCAGAGGTGCGAGAAGTGGCGGTGGTGGTCGTCCGGGCCGTCCACGTCCTCTATCCACTCCTGCAGCTGCCCCCACCTGCCGATGTGCTCGGGCTCAAGGCGCGGCAGCTGTTCGCGGACCTTCCCCACGACGGGGTCGCCCGCCATGCCGAGCACGTCCGCCGCCTCCAGCAGCGCCGCGTACAGCGCGCGGATTATCTGCGTGTCCATGGCCGGGCCCGCAACGAGTCCGCCATGCTCTGGCGAGCTGGACGGACACGTCACAAGGTTCCCCGTCTTCGGGTGGCGCACAAGCGTCGCCGTGAAGAACTCCGCCGCACCGCGCATCGTCGGGAACGACTTCGCCAGGAATGCGCGGTCGCGCGTGAAGAGCCAGTGCTCCCAGAGGTGGAGCGAGAGCCACGCGCCGCCCGTCGGCCAAATGCCCCAGTCGGCGCCGTCCACCGGCGCCGTTCCGCGCCACACGTCGAAGTTGTGGTGGAGCACCCAGCCGGGCGCGTTGTAGTGCGTCTTCGCCGTGCGCGCGCCGCTTTCGGCGAGCTCGGCTACGGCGTCGAAGAGGGGCTTGGCGCAATCGCCGAGTCCGCACGTCTCGGACGGCCAGTAGTTCATCTCGACGTTGATGTTGCACGTGTACTTCGATCCCCATGCGGGATGGAGGTCCTTGTTCCAGATGCCCTGTAGGTTGGCGGGTTCGCCGCCCGCGCGCGAGGAGCAGATGAGGAGGTAGCGTCCGTAGTCGAACATCAGCTTGGCGAATGCGGGGTCGCGGGACTCGGACTGGCGCGCGAGGCGTTCGGACGTCGGGAGCTTCGCAAGTTCCGCGTCGCCCGGCAGGTCGAGCTCCACGCGGTTGTACAGCGCGCCGAACGCCTTGCGGTGCGCCTTGGCGATTTCGGCGTATCCCTTCCCCGCCGTCCGCCTCAGCGCAGCCGCGCAATCGGCGGCGGGATCGCCGGACAGCTCCTTCCAGCTCCTTAGGTTCGTCGCCGCCACGAGGCGCAGCTCCACGGAATCCGCCCCGCGGACGACGAGCCGCCCGTCGCGCGGCTCGCACTTGGCGCCTTCGCCCCCAACCCGGACCGCCATGCGCGCCGCGAAGGCGACGCCGTCCCCCTGCGCCTTTCCGTCCAGGCGGAACTCCGTCCCCTCCAGCGCGATTGTCGACATCCTGTGCGGGGTGGAGAGGGAGATTTCGCACGAGACCCCGCCGGACTTCCTGGAGACGATGCGATGCAAGATCAGCTCCGGCTCCGAATACGGGGCGAACGTCTCCTCGGCAATGCGGCATCCATCAACGGTGAAGAACGCAAGGTGCCGCGCCTCGCCCAGGCGCAGTTCGCGCCGGAGGTCGCCCGCCTCCCCGTCGAAGCGCACCACCACCTCGCCGAACGGCAGGAAGCGCTGCTGCCCGACTGGCCTTCCCATGAACCGGGCGTTCGCAAGATCCCTCGCCTCCGCCTTCCTCCCCGCGAAGACTAAACTGCGCATCTCCGCCAGGACGTCCGCCGCGCCGGGGTTGTCGTAGCAGTGCGGGCTCCCGCTCCAGAGGCGCGTGTGGTTGAACTGGATGCGCGTCTCGCCGCCGCCGGAGACCATCGCCCCGACGTTGCCGTTGCCCACCGGATAGGCGTCGTTCCAGATGGCCGCCGGACGGTCGCTCCAGATGACGGACGGCTCGACGGCGAATGCTCCGAACGCGGCGAATGCAGTCGCCGCGGCGAAAACGGTCCTGAGTATTTTCGTATTCATGCCTAGATTGTATCAAACTTCCCCGCCGGACTGCAACTACCCAATCGGGCATTGCCGCCGCAAGCCGGCAATGGTACAATGTCGACATCATGAAAACCATAGCAACGCTTATCGCCTCCCTGGGCACCGCCTTCACGCTGTTCGCCGGCGAGGGGAAGAACACTCCGTCCGACGACCAGATCGCGCAGAACACGCGCGACTACCAGCTCGACTGCGGAGGATGGCAGAAGAAGAAGAACATGGAAAAGCCGTGTCCGGCGGACTACGCCGCAACGCGGGCGAAGTCGGACAAGGCGACGATCGACAACAACGCCACGACGACGCAGATACGGTTCCTCGCGGGGCACTTCACGCGGACCGGCGACGAACGCTCCAAGGCGTCCGCCGTCCGCGGGATCGAATGGCTCCTTCGCGTCCAGATGCCGAACGGCGGCTGGGCGCAGTATCCGGAGAGGAAGAAGGGATACTGGACCCAGATAACATTCAACGACCGCGCAATGGAGCTCGTCCTCTCCATCATGTACGACGTCGCGCGCGGCAAGGGGGGCTTCGCCTGGGCGGACGACGGACTGCGCAAGCGCTGCCGCGCGGCGTTCGACCGGGGGCTCGCCTGCGTGCTCGCCTGCCAGATCCGCGTGGACGGAAAGCCGACCGTCTGGTGCCAGCAGCACGACCGCGAGACGCTTGCACCGACCAACGGACGCGCCTACGAGCTCGCATCGTTCTGCAGCCAGGAGTCCGCCCACCTGGTCGAGTTCCTGAAGACGGTGGAGAATCCGTCGCCGGAGCTCCGCGCCTCCATAGACGGCGCGGTGGAGTGGTTCCGCCGCACACGTCTGCCGGACGGTCGCTGGGCGCGGTTCTACGACCTTAAGGAGTGCAGGCCGTTCTTCTGCGACCGATCCGGCATACCGAAGCGCTCAGTGGACGAAATCGACCCGAAGCGACAGCGCGGCTACAAGTGGTTCAACACCGCCGCGGACAAGCTGCTCTAGCCTCTGCTGACGCCGATACAGAGCCCCTTGTGACAGACCTTGAGAGGCAAGTGGCGTTTCATCGGCGTTTCGCGGAAACCTGCATCGATTCAAGGAAGCGTCGGAACACGCGCAGGTCTTGCGTGAGCTCCGGATGCCAGGCGAGCGCCGTGACGTTGCGCCGGCGAACGCCGGTCGGGACGCCCTCGAACGACGACAGGACCTCGACGCCGTTCCCGACGGACACGATGGATGGCGCGCGGATGAACGTCTGCGGGACGTCCTCGTCGGGTCCGACGCGCCCCTTCGCGGCGAAGCTCCCGAGCTGGCGCCCGTAGGCGTTCCGGCGCACCGTCACCGGCAGGGCGCCGAACCACACCGTCGTGTCGCCCTCCAGCCGCTCCGCGAGAAGGATGAGACCGGCGCACGTCGCGAAGACGGGGAGCCCCGCCGCGATGCGCTCGGCCAGCGGACCGAACAGCCCCGTCTCCTTCAGGAGCCTGCCCTGGACCGTGGACTCCCCGCCCGGCAGGACCAGCGCGTCGAGCGGACGCGCGAGGTCGCCGGTGGAGCGGACCTCGAACGGATCCGCCCCCGCCTCGCGAAAGGCGCGCACATGCTCCGCAAACGCGCCCTGCACCGACAGCACCCCCACCTGCGGCTTCATCTCCCCCGCTCCTCCATTATCGTCTCTATCTCGTCCGCGTTGATGCCGACCATCGCCTCGCCGAGGTTCTCCGAAATCTCGGCCAGGAGCTTCGAGTCCCTCCAGTTCGCGACGGCGCGGACGATCGCCGAGGCGCGCTTCGCGGGGTCGCCGCTCTTGAAGATCCCCGAGCCGACGAAGACGCCCTCCGCCCCCAGCTCCATCATGAGCGCGGCGTCGGCGGGCGTCGCGACTCCGCCCGCCGCGAAGTTCACGACAGGGAGCCTGCCGTTCGCGTGTACGTAGCGAACGAGGTCCAGCGGCGCCGCGAGCCGCTTCGCCGCCTCGTACAGTTCATCCTCGCGGAGCGAGGCAACGCGGCGGATTTCGCCCTGCATCCTCCTGAGGTGGCGTACCGCCTGTATGACGTCGCCGGTCCCCGGCTCGCCCTTTGTGCGTATCATCGACGCGCCCTCGCCGATCCTGCGAAGCGCCTCCCCGAGGTCGCGCGCGCCGCAGACGAACGGAACCCTGAACGCCGACTTGTCGATGTGGTAGACGTCGTCCGCCGGCGAAAGCACCTCGCTCTCGTCGATGTAGTCTATCTCCACCGCCTCGAGGATCCGGGCCTCCGCGACGTGTCCGATGCGGCACTTCGCCATCACCGGGATCGTGACCGCCTCCTGGATCCCGCGTATCATCGCGGGGTCGCTCATGCGGCTCACCCCGCCCGCCGCGCGGATGTCCGCGGGAATGCGCTCGAGCGCCATCACCGCGCACGCGCCCGCCGCCTCCGCGATCTCCGCCTGCTCCGGGGTCGTGACGTCCATTATGACGCCGCCCTTGAGCATCTGCGCGAGGTTCCTGTTCAGTTCGCCCCTGTCTTCGTTCATCTCTACTCTTCCTTTCCGCCCCCTTTCCCGGGGTGCTTGCGTAGAGTGTACCATTCTGATATAATACATACAATCGCAAAATTGTATGGAGGACAATAAAGATGCCTGTGAACTCCTTCGACGACCATCCCCTCTCGTGGCGGCCGAGGCGCGACGCGCCCGGCGGCGGCCCAGTGTACCTCGCCCTCGCCGCACAGCTGGCCGACGACATCGCCGCCGGACTGCTTCCGCCGGGCGCGAAGCTGCCGCCGCAGCGCGAGCTGGCGGACTACCTGGACATCGACTTCACGACGGTCACGCGCGCCTACGGCGTATGCCGCGAACGCGGGCTCATCTACGGCGTCACGGGGCGCGGCACTTTCGTCGCGTCGCCGGATGCGGGAGGCGAGGCCGTGGACTGCTCCGTGGTGCAGGGCTTCCCGGCGACTGGGGCGGACGAGATAGTCGCCGCCGCGAAGTCCGTGCTCTCGCGCGGCACGGCCGAGCGCATCTTCTCGTACTGCGACAGGGACGGCGCGGCGCGTCCGCTCGCCGCAGGCGTCGCATGGCTGGGCCGGAACGGAGTCGAAGCGGCAGCGGGGCGGACCGCGGTCTTCCCCGGCGCGCAGGGCGCGATATCGGCCGCGCTCATGTCGCTCTTCCGAGTGGGCGACGCGCTCGCGACGGACGAGTTCACCTACTCGAACCTCATACGCCTCGCGCGTCTCGCACACGTGAGGCTCGTCCCCGTGGCGTCCGATGGAGGCGGAATGCGCCCCGATGCGCTCGCCGATGCGGCGGCGGCGGACAAGCGGCTGCGCGGAGTCTATCTCATGCCCAACTGCGCGAACCCGACGACGATCACGATGTCCGAGCGGCGCAAGGACGAGCTTGCCGACGTCGTGCGGGGGGCCGGCATCTCCCTCATCGAGGACGACTCGCGGATCGTCCCCCCGAAGGGCCGCGAGCGAACGCTCCATTCACGCATTCCCGGGAGGTGCCTCTACATCGCGGGTTCCACGCGCGCGCTCGCGCCCGGCCTTCGCGCCACGTGGGCGGCGCTGCCGGAGGAAGGAGCCGGGAGGATCCTCGACGCCCTCCACCATCTCGCCATCAAGGCGGGCGCCCTCGATGCGGAGATTCTTGCGGAGCTGGTCCTTTCGGGGCGCGCCGAGGCGATGCTCTCGGCAAAGGCGAAGTGCGCAAGGGCGGCGAACGCCGTCTTCGAGAAAGTGTTCCCGAACGCATTCGCGGCCGCGCCGACCGCCTTCTTCAGGATGGTGCCGCTTCCCGGGACCGCGGGGACGGGTCCGGAGATAGAGAGGCGCTGCATCGAGGCGGGGGTGAAGGTGTGCCATTCGGACCGCTTCAGCGTCCGAGCGGGGAATCCCCGTTCGTTCATCCGCGTCTCGGTCTCGTCCACGCCCGACCTTCAGTCCCTTCGCCGCGCGCTGAATGCACTGCGCGCGCAGACGAAGCTACAGTGAAAGCAAGTTCGGGAAATGTGGATTCAAGGGGGGGGGGAAAATTGGAGGTGGGAAGCGGAGTTGAACCGCTGTAAGCGGATTTGCAGTCCGCTACCTAACCGCTCGGCCATCCCACCGTGCTTCAGCTCTCGGGCGCGACATGCGCACCCGGACGCACAACACCGGCTTTACCGTTTTTGGTCGGACCGACGAGATTTGAACTCGTGACCTTTTGCACCCCAAGCAAACGCGCTACCAGGCTGCGCTACGGTCCGCCGTGTGTCGCCGCGGGCCAGTTCTCCACGGACTTTGGTAGCGGGGGCTGGATTTGAACCAACGACCTTCAGGTTATGAGCCTGACGAGCTACCAGGCTGCTCCACCCCGCAATCTGGATTCTCCGAAATGGCGGGGCTGACGGGAGTCGAACCCATAACCCTCAGATTCGTAGTCTGATGCTCTATCCAGTTGAGCTACAGCCCCAAATCAGAAAACGAGATATAGTATATCATATCCGCCGCTCGAGCGCAAGGGGGGTATTAAAAAAAAGTTCACTTGCCGCGCTCGATGCCCGCGCCGAGGGCGGAGAGGTGGCGCTCCACGGCGCCGTAGCCGCGGTCGACGACCTCGGCGTTGAGGATAGTCGACGCCCCCTTCGCCGCAAGCGCGGCGATTACAAGCGATATGCCCGCGCGGATGTCGGGCGAACTGAACGTCCCGGCGTAGAGCTGGGACGGACCCGTCACAACGACGCGGTGCGGATCGCACTGCACGATCTTCGCGCCCATCTGCCGCAGGCTGTCCACGAAGTAGAGCCGCGACTCGAACATCTTCTCGAAGAAGAGGCACGTCCCGCGCGTCTGCGTGGCCAGGACGATGAGGATGGACATCAGGTCCGACGGGAACGCCGGCCACGGGCCGTCCGCCACGGACGGGATGGCGTCGCCGAGGTCGTACCTCATCTTGAGGCGCTTCTTCGGGACGTACTTCAAGGTCCTCTCGGTGACGGAGATCGTCCATGTGACGCCGAACCGGCGGAACGCGCCAGCGAGCACCTCGAACGGCTCCGGGTCTATCCCCGTGAGCGTGAGCTCCCCTCCCGTGACCGCGGCTGCGGCGATGTAGCTCCCCGCCTCGATGTAGTCGCAGCCGACCCTCGCCTCGCAGCCCTTCAGCGACTCGACCCCCTCGACGCGTATGCGGTTCGTGCCCGCGCCCTCGATCTTCGCGCCCATCGAGACGAGCATGTTCGCGAGGTCCACTATGTGCGGCTCGGACGCCGCATTGTATATCTCCGTCCGCCCCTTCGCGAGGACCGCCGCCATGAGGATGTTCTCGGTCGCCGTGACGCTCGCCTCGTCGAGGAGTATCCGCGCGCCCTTCAGCTCGCCCTTGAAGCGGAGCGTCTTCCGCCCGGCGACGGCCTTCGCGCCGAGCGCCTTGAAGCCCGCGAAGTGCGTGTCGAGCCGCCTGTGGCCTATCGCGTCGCCGCCCGGAGGCGGAAGCGAGGCGCGGCCCGCGCGCGCAAGGAGGGGTCCGGCGAAAAGGAAGCTCGTCCTTATCTTCGATGCGAGCTCCGCCGATATCTTCGCCGTCTTCAACTTGGGCGTGGAGAGCGTCACGGTCCCGGCCGCGAGGTCGCGGACGACCTTCGCGCCGAAGGTCTTCGCCGCGTCGAGCATGGAGACGACGTCGGATATCTCGGGGACGTTCCTCAGCGTCACCGGCTCCTGCGTGAGGAGCGTCGCCGCGATCATCGGCAGGACTGCGTTCTTGTTGCCGGAGACCGGGTGCGTCCCCGCGACCGTCCGCCCGCCCTGTATCAGAAGTCTGCTCATGTCAGGAAAGCTCGTCCAGTTTCGTCGTCTCCCCGAACACGATAAGCTTGTCGTCGAGCCTGAGGACGTCCTTCGCCTGCGGGATTATGACCTTGCGCGGCTTGGACGGATCCTCGTTGGCGCGGCGGACGCACAGGACCGAGAGGCCCGTCGTCACGCGGAAGTTGCTCTCGGCGAGCGACTTGCCCGCGGTATCCGGCGGTACTGGTATCTCCGCTATCGAGTAGCCGTCCGAGACCTCCAGGAAGTCGACGACGTTGTGGTTCGCGATTGCGCGCGCGAGGCGGTTAGCGCTGTCGCGGTCCGGATAGATGACGCTGTCCGCTCCGATCCGGCGCAGTATCTTGCCGTGGAGTTCGCTCGTCGCCTTCGAGACGACGTTCGGTATCCCGAGCTCCTTGCAGTTCGCCGTCGCCATCATCGACGCCTCGATGTTGCTGCCGATCGCGACGACCGCGAGGTCGCACTCGCTGAACCCGGCCTCCTCGAGGACGTGCGGCTGGGTCGCGTCGCCCTGGAGCGCCGTCGCGAACTCGCTCGCGTTCTGCATCGCCGGCCGGTTGCGGTCGATCAGTATCACCTCGAGCCCCGCGTTGGACAGCGACTCCGCAAGCGCGAGGCCGAAACGGCCCGCTCCGATGATTCCTATCCTCTTCATTTAAGCTCCATTCTGCGAGCTTCGCGGACGAGTCCCTGCGAATACGGGTGCTTGGGCCCGGCGAAGAACGCCGCCGGGTCGTCCGCCGTCTCGATGACGCGTCCGTCCTTCATGACTGCGAGCTTCGTCGCCATCTGCGAGACGACGCCCAGGTCGTGTGTGATGAGGAGGACGCCGGAGTTCGCCTTGTGCAGTTCGCGCATGAGCCGGAGGACCTGCGCCTGGATGGTCACGTCGAGCGCCGTCGTCGGCTCGTCGGCGATCACGAGGTCGGGGCCGAGCATGAGCCCCATTGCAATCATGACGCGCTGCTGCATGCCGCCCGAGAGCTCGTGCGGGTATGCGCGCTCGCGCACCGCCGGGTCCGGTATGCCGACCTTGCCCAGCCATTCGAGGGCGAGCGCGCGGGCGGCCTTCCCGGACATCCTCTCGTGGAGCAGCACGGTCTCGACGAGCTGGTCGCCGATGCGGTGGAGGGGCGAGAGCGAGCCCATCGGGTCCTGGAAGATGACGCCGATGCGCTTGCCGCGTATCTTCCTCAGCTCCGGCAGCGGAAGCCGCAGCATGTCCGTCCCGTCGAAGAGGATGCGGCCCTTCGGATAGAATGCGGGCGGACTCGGCAGGAGCCGCGCGACGCTCATGGAGACGGTCGACTTGCCGCTCCCGGATTCGCCCACGATGCCGAGGACCTGGCCGCGGTCGAGCGTGAGATTCACGTCGATGGCGGCGGGGTTCACCTCCCCTTCGTCGTTCCTGTACGAAACGCTCAAATCGTCTATTTCAAGTAGCATTGGCAATATTGTACCATATAACCGCCCTCAGCGGGCGAAATTCTTCTCCGTGGCGGCGCTCGCCTCGCGCGCCGGAATCCACCGCGAATCCCGCTTCTCCCCTACTTCCTCTTCCAGGCGCCGTCGTCCTCCTGGTACCAGGTGCCGGCGGGGATGCGCTCGCGAAGCTGCTTTGCGCGGCGGCGGCGGACCGCGTCCACGGCGACGCCGCTGGACTTGGCGATCTCCTCGTAGCGCTTCTGGTGGCGGACGTTCTCCTCGGCGACGAGGATCCTGTCGTCGTCGGTCGCGCCCTCGCGCGCCTCAAGGAGGGCGTCCTTGGTGAAGCCGGCCGCGCCGCGGTCCATCATCTCCCGGACGGCCTTGAAGTTGCCCGTCGGCTTCGGGCGCGTCTCGTCCGCAAAGGACTTGTCGAGCTCCTTGTCCACCTTTAGGTTGACGTCGAGCGTGATGTGGATGGGTTTCACCTCGCTCTCGGTCTTGACGTTTATGCATCCCGCCGCGAAGGCGGCGAGAAGCGCTACTGCCGGAATCATCTGTTTCATCTTCTTTCCTCCTTAAGTCCTTGTTGTCCCTATCAGAAATCACAGCTGCGACGCGGTCTTGAGGCCCAAGTTGAGTATCTGCTCTATCGCGCCGCGGAAGTTGACCGTTATGTCCACGGGGACGGTCAGCTGTCCGCGCGTTGCGGTCCCCGCCAGCTTCATCGTCAAGAGCGCATCCCCGTCCGCCTCGTTGGCGAACTTCAGCTTGAGCGTGGTGTAGTCGAGGTTCGAGAGCGCATTCTCGAGGTTGCCGCACGTCTCCTCCGGTACGCCTCCCAATCGCAGGTTGTCCGTTATGAGCGACGAATCCCACATCTTGAGGTTGCCGGTCTCGCCAGGCGTGGAGTAGAGGAACGCATCGCGCAGCCTGATCCGCGTGCCGCCGCGGACCGACAGCGGCAGCTTGCCGTGGAGTCGTCCGGTGGCCGTCCCCCGAAATCCGTTCAGGTGCGAGAGCGCCTCGCCGGCGTCTATGTCGTCAAGGAAGAGCGTGAAGCCGGCGTTGAGCCTTTCGGGGTCGAGCGACAGCGAATACAGCTTTACCGTCCCTCCGCAGCATCCCGCGCCGGCCTCGGACACGACCAGGGTGCGTCCCTCGTTGCGAAGGCTGGCGTAGGCGTTCGTGAGCGCGAAGCCGGACGTCTCCAGCGCGCGCATGTAAAGTCGCACGGGCTCGACATCCAGGTGGTTCGCAATCCCCGAGGCGCCGAGCATGACGCTTGCGCCCGAAAGCTCGAACGGCGCGCCCGCGAGGTCGAGCTTCGCGTTGAATCCTCGCATCGGCGCACGGAGGGTCCACGCGATGACGGGGACCTCCTCCGTCTTCTGCGCCGAGACGTCCAGCTTGACGCGTCCGTTGAAGACGAGGTTCGAGACGGCCGGCGCATCGAGGCGCGACACGAGCCGTCCGGCGACAGGGTCTTCGGACGAGAGCTCGAACTCCGCGATTCGCGCATCTGCGCGCCAGGCGGACGGCGACGCGGAGAAGTCGGCCGTTACCGCATACGGCGAGCCGCCGTCGAGGTCCGAGAGCTCGGCGCGGACGGATCCTGCGGCGGTGACGAGGTTGGACCACGACAGGTCGATAGTACCCGACGCCGTGAGCGGCCAGTCGAAGGCGCGCCCCTTCACGGACAGGCTGAGGCGTCCCGCCGGGGCCATCTCGCGCCGCTTCAGCGTCACGTCGACCTCCGCCTCGCGGCTCTCGAGGATTCCGCCGTCCGGCAGCATGGCCTCGAGCGAGTACCTGAGCCCCCTGATGTCCACCCTCCCGGGGTCGCGCTTGAAGAGGAGCTTGAGGTATCCGAAGCCGTTCATCGACACCTCGCGGCACGAAAGCCCCTTCTCGGGGTCGTTAAGCTTCGACTTCAGCACATGTTCGACGGCAATCTCGGTGAGCGGCGCGGACGCAAAGAACAATACGGCGGCGATGAAGGCGACGACCCACCATTTGCGTCGCCGCCATCCGCCCCGCTTCGCCGGCCCCGGCACCTTCTTCGGACACTCCTCCGTCTGCTCTTCCATGCCTTCCATTTTACCAAATCCGGCCGCGGCGCGCAATCCTGCTAAGCCTCAGTGCGATCTTGACGGATTCGACGGCGATGCCGGGCGTTATCTTGGAATAGCCGGCTGCGCGGTCCGTGAAGACGATCGGCAGCTCCGATATCGCGAAGCCGCGCCGCCACGAGCGGTGGTTCATCTCCAGCTGGAAGGAGTAGCCCGAGCTCTCCACCGTGTCGAGGTCGATCGCCTCGAGGGCGGACCTCGTCCAGCACTTGAAGCCGCCCGTCGGATCCTTTATCGGCATCCCGGTTACGGTGCGGATGAACATCCCGCCGAGCCTCGATATGAGCCTGCGCCTGAACGGCCAGCCTGGTGTCGCGCCGCCCTTCACGTAGCGCGAACCGATCACGAGGCGCGGTGCGTTCGCGTCCTGGGACGGCGCGGACGCCGCGGCTATGAGGCGGGGGAGGTCCTTGGGGTCGTGCGAGAAGTCGCAGTCCATCTGGACCACGAGGTCCGCCCCCAGCTCCAGCGCGCGCCTGAACCCGGCGACGTACGCCCTCCCGAGCCCCTCCTTCCGCTCCCTGTGGAGGCAGTGGACGAGCGGATTCCCGGCGGCCATGCCGTCGACAAGCGAACCCGTGCCGTCCGGCGAGTTGTCGTCCACGAAAAGAAGCTCCAGCTCGCGCCCGAGCGCGCTGTCGGCATTGGCGAGGACCGCCTCCGCCATCCGGACGACGTTCTCCCTCTCGTTGTACGTGGGTATTACGACGACGGTCTTCATAGCGCCTTGAACACCTCTTCGGGCTCGGCCATGCGTCCGCGACCCGACGTCCCGCACGCAAGCTCCCCGCTCCCGGGCTCGACGACCTTCACGCCGCGTGCGCGCAGCGCCGCCAGGTTCTCCTGCGTTGCCGCCGCCTCGAACATGGCGTCGTTCATCGCGGGGGCGACGACTACGGACGCCCTGGTGGCGAGCAGGGTCGACGTGAGCAGGTTGTCCGCAATCCCGAAGCGCATCTTCGCGATCGTGTTGGCCGTCGCCGGGGCGACGACTGCGACGTCGGCCCACTCCGCAAGCGCGATGTGCTCGGGGCGCCACTGCGCCGGCGGCTTGAACTGGTCGACGGCCACGGGGTTCCTTGAAAGTGTCTGGAAGGTGAGCGGCGTCACGAACTCGCATGCGGCGGGCGTCATGACGACCTTCACCTCGTCCCCCGCCCTGACTGCGAGGCGGACCAGCTCCGCCGCCTTGTAGGCGGCGATGGAGCCTGTTACGCAAAGGAGTATCTTTCTCTGCATTCTTCTCCTTTCGGGCTTCAACCTGCGAGCTGACGCCGAAGACGCGCCACCTCCGACTTCATGTCCGCCTTGCCGAAGAGGTGGCTTCCCGCGACGAACTGGTTCGCGCCGGCGGCGAACGCCTGCGGGATCGTCTCGGCGTTCGCGCCGCCGTCGATCATGATGTCGAGTCCCGGCGCGCGCGCCCTGAGCCACGAAAGCTTCGGCAGGCAGTCGGTGATGAACTTCTGTCCGCCGTAGCCGGGGTGGACGGTCATTACGAGCGCCTCGTCGATTTCGCCGAGGTACGGGGCGAGCCGTTCGACTGGCGTTTCGGGGTTGAGGACGATGGCCGCCTTGAGGCCCATGGCGCGGATGCGGGCGAGCTCGGTGTGGAGGTCGCAGTCGGACTCGATGTGTATCTGCAGGGTCTGCGCGCCCGCCCTGGCGAATGCCTCCAGGTAGAGGTCGGGACGGTTCATCATGAGGTGGACGTTCCGGTAGAACCCCGGCGCGACGCGGCGCGCAAGCGCCACGATGTCCGGCCCGAACGACATGTTCGGCACGAACGTCGGGTCCATTATGTCTATGTGCAGCGCGTCCGCGCCCGAATCCTCGGCGCGCCGTATCTCGTCCGCGAACCTTCCGTAGTCCGCCGCGAGAAGCGATGGCAGTATCTCTATCTTCATCACAAGCTCGATTGACCGTGCTAGTCCTGTTTTACGCCGGTTTTCCGGCCGATGAGTATTTTACCACATCCCGTCCCGACGGACAAGGTGTGAAGTATTGAAATGGAAATCGACCGCGGCGGGGGGCATGGCGGCGACGTCAGGGACGGAGCAGCGGAGCCATTCGCCGGTCGAACTCGGCGGCGGAGAAGCGCGCGGCGTTCGCGCGGCAGGCGGACGGTTCCCACTTGCGGCCCTCGAACTCCTCTATTGCGGCGCAGAGCCCTTCGACGGACTGCTCGCGGAAGAAAAGGCCCGTGACGCCGTCCTGGACGGTCTCCAGCGCACCTCCCGCGCCATAGGCGACCACAGGCGCGCCGGCGGCCTGCGCCTCGACGGGGACGATGCCGAAATCCTCAATCCCGGGGAAGAGGAGCGCCTTCGCGCCCGCATACGCACGCCGCATGTCCCCGCGCGAGAACCCGCCGCCTCCCGCGACGACGAGCCGCCGCCCCATGCGCTCGCAGGCGGCCTGCGCAAGGTCCAGCCGCTTGTACTTAACGTTCGCGCCGGCGAAGAGGTAGTAGCCGCCGTCAGACCTCTCCGCCGCGCCGTAGAAGTCTGTGTCCACGGGCGGATGCACTACGGTCGAACCGCGTCCGTATATCCGCTTGATGCGCTCCGCGACGAAGGCGCTGTTGGCGACGAACTGGTCCACGGACTCCGCGCTCGCGAGGTCCGCCCGCCTCAGATACGGCGTGAAGAGCCTCATGGCGAGCCTCCCCGCCACCCCCGCATCGCGGTAGTAATCGTCGTACATGTCCCACAGGTAGCGCATCGGCGTGTGGCAGTAGCAGACGTGGCGCGCGCCGGAGGGCTTGCGCACGCCCTTTACGGGACCGGACTCGCTTGAGACTATCAAGTCGTAGCCGGAGAGGTCCAGTCGGCGCGAGGCCGCGGGCATGAGCGGGAGGTACGCCTGCGGATGGCGGCGTCCCAGCGGGAGGGAGGCGATGAACGTCTCGCGGACCTCGTGTCCCTCCCACGTCCCGGGACGCCCCTCCTCGCGCATTGCGGGCCCGAAGGCGTGCGTGAAGACGTCCGCGCCGGGCAGAAGGCGTCCGAGCGCGGAGAGGACCTGCTCCCCTCCGCGCCTGTTTGTAAGCCAGTAGTGTAGAAGCGCGGTCCTCACCCTCTCCCCAGCCGCTCGCCTGTGTAGCGTCCGGAGTGGATCGGGCCCCACCACCATTCGTTGTCGAGATACCACTGGACGGTCTTCCTGATGCCAGTCTCGAAATTCTCGCGCGGCTTCCAGCCGAGTTCGCCCATGAGCTTCGCGGGGTCGATCGCGTAGCGGAGGTCGTGCCCTGGGCGGTCCTTCACGAATGTGATGAGGGAATCGTACTTCGCGCCGTTCCCGCGCGGCCTGAGCTCGTCCAGGATTGCGCACACGGTCCTGACGACCTCCAGGTTGGTGCGCTCGTTGTGTCCGCCGACGTTGTACGTCTCGCCGGGGGCGCCCTTCTCGTTCACAAGCAGGAGCGCGCGCGCATGGTCCTCGACGTAGAGCCAGTCGCGGACGTTCGCGCCCTTGCCGTACACGGGCAGGGGCTTGCCGTCCAGGCAGTTGAGGATGATGAGCGGTATCAGCTTCTCGGGGAAGTGGTAGGGGCCGTAGTTGTTCGAGCAGTTCGTGATGAGCGTCGGGAGCGCGTACGTGTCGTGCCAGGCGCGGACGAGGTGGTCGCTCGAAGCCTTCGACGCCGAGTACGGCGAATGGGGCGAATAGGGCGTCTTCTCGGTGAAGAACCCGGTCTCGCCCAGCGTGCCGTACACCTCGTCCGTCGAAATGTGCTGGAACCTGAACGCCGCCTTCGCCCTGTCGTCGAGCGACTTCCAGTACTTGAGGGCGGCCTGGAGGAGCGTCGCGGTGCCGGTCACGTTCGTGCGGATGAACTCGCCCGGTCCGTCGATCGAGCGGTCGACGTGCGACTCGGCGGCGAGGTGGAAGATCGTATCGGGCTTGAACTCGGCGAACGCACAGTCCATCGCGGCCTGGTCGCAGATGTCCGCCTTGAGGAATGAAAGCCGGGGATTGGACGACTTGAGCGTCTCGGGGTCGAGGCCGACCTCCTTCAGCGACTCGGGGACGCCCGCGTACGTGAGCTTGTCGACGACGAGGACCGTGGCGCCGGTCTCCTTTATGAGCAGCCTCGCAAGGGCCGAGCCGATGAACCCGGCCGCGCCGGTGACAATGCAGCGTTTCTTGTACACTTCTCTATCTCCTTTGTTTTCCCATATTCTACCATATTTGGCGTGTCGGACTCAATGCGCGCGTTTCGCCGCGCCCCTTGGGTCCACAAGCAGCTCCGCCAGGGCGGGCGCATCGCACACCGGGAACAGACGCCCGTTCACACCGTCCCGGACGAGGTCCCTGTTCCCGGGGCAGTCCGACGCGACGACCCATATCCCGCGCGCAAGCGCATCGAGGACCGCGTAGGGCGAACCCTCCCAGCGGCTCGGGGCGACGAGAACCGCGCCCCTGCGCATCTCGTCCGCGGCGTCCGGCAGCTCGCCCGCGAAATCGAGGATGTCCGAAACGCCCAGCGACTCGGCCCGGCGCTTCATCTCGTCCAGGAGGCCTCCGCCCCCGACAAGCAGGCCGCGCGCATGCGCCCGCCTGAGGCGGTCCGCCGCGGCGGCGACCGCGTCGAGGAGCACGTCGTACCCCTTCTGGAAGTCGAACCTCGCCACCGTCGCGAAGGCGTACTCGGGGGCGGGCCCGCTGACGGCGTCCACGGGATCGACGGTGTTGGGCTCAAGCCGCACCGGGACCTTCACGCCGTGTACGCGTCGAAGGTATTCGACATCGTCGGCGTTGAGCGCGACGAGTCCGTCGCACCTCGCATAGAGCCACCTCTCCAGGGCGAGCCTCAGACGCCTCGCAAGGACGTTGCGCGGCGTCTTCGGGAGGAAGTCGTACTTCCTGAGGTGCACGCCGTGGACTACGAACACCACGCGGCCCTTCGGACGCCTGAACGGATTGCCGAGGAGCTGCAGCAGCGACTTCAGGTGGTTGACGTGTACGAGGTCCGCCCCCCACGCATCCACCTTGGCCGCGGTGCATTCGCCGTTGTCGGAGAGGAACAGGCGAGTCTCGTCGTCCGGGTGCGCGGCGATGAAGCGGCGGATGAACGTCATCCCGCCGCCGACCCCCGTGCAGTCTGTAAGTATCGCTATCTTCATGCGAATGCCAGAAGCGCCGCGTTGCGGCACAAGCCCTGCTTGTAGAGTCCGTGGCGGACGATTGCGCGCCTGCGCGCCCACCAGCCCGAGGACGGGAACGAGGCGAGCGCCCTTGCGGCGGACGGCGCCTCGTCGCCGAAGCGGTCGACGAACGCGCGCGCCTGGGCGATGTTGGCCGCAAGGCGTCCGCGAAACGCCCCCGCCCCCTCGGCCGCCCGCCCGAGCTGGCGTGCGGACGCGGAGAGCGTCGCCCCGACGGCGTTCCCGCCATGCTGCCTGTAGAGGACGAGCGGCTCGTCGACGAAGCCGATCCTCCCGAAGGCCGCCGCGACGAGCGCCACCCATGCGTCGTGCATGAGGGCCTCCGGCGGCACGGCGCCGGCCTTCCGCCTCAGCGCGGCGTTGAAGAGCATCAGATTGCCCGCTATGAAGTTCTGCATGAGAAGGCGCGGGAAGGCGAGCCCCTTCGCGACGTCCACGCGCTGGCGCGCGATGAAGGTCCCGCCCGGTATCGGCCTGAGCGAGGCGTCCGTCGGCGTCGAGTCGCAGAAGACCATGACGGGCGTCCCGGGAGCGGCGGCGGACTCGATCTCCCGCATCCTCTCCATGAGCCGCGCGAGCTTCCCCGGAAGCCACACGTCGTCCGCATCCGAAAAGGCCGCGTACGGGGCGGACGACTCGGACATCAACGCGGAGAAGTTCGCGGCCGGGCCCTCCCCGGCGGAGTCCTCGCGGACGATTACGTTCGTCCCGACGCCCTTCTGCGCGTCTATGGACGCCCTCTGCGCGTCGAGAAGCGCCGGGGGCGTTCGGTACGTTGCGAGAAGGATGTCAACGTCTATTGGATTCATCCCTGTCTTCCATTGCGTGCTGTGCGGAATATTATACCATTTTGGCCGCCGCCACAAAAGTGCCGGTTCAGGCGCTAGTTCGTCGCCTTGATGCGGTCCCACGCCTTGTTGTACAGGGACATGACCTCGGGCTTGTCGGCGAAGCCCCTGAGGACATGCCCCCTCTTCAGCGTCTCGGGCGGGAGGACGATGAGATTGCGGTACTCCTCGTCGAGCAGGTCGATGCCGGGCTTGACCGGGTTCGGTCCGCATATGTAGTCCATGTTCGCGGCGGCGACCTCGCCGGTGTAGATGTAGTTGATGAAGGCGTACGCGAGGTCCGCGCGCTTCGCGCCCTTCGCGATCACCATCTCGTCGAAGGCGATCGTGAAGCCCTCCTTGGGCAGGGCGAAGGCGATGTCCGGACGCGGCGCCATGCCCTCGTCCTCGTCGCCCACGATCGTCTGGGTCGCGTCCGTCGAGTAGCCTTGTCCGATCCAGGTGGAGCCGTTCGCGACCTCGGTCTTGTAGCTCTCGGCGTCGAACTTGCGGATGTTCGGCTTCCACTTGAGGACCTGCTCGACGGCCGCGTCTATCTGCGCGGGGTCCGTCGAGTTGATGTCGTAGCCGAGGTACATGAGCCCCGCGCCGATCACCTCGCGAAGGTCGTCGAGGAGCGTGATGCGCCCCTTGAGCGCGGAGTCGCCGAGGACCGCCCAGCTAAGTCCGTCCTCGCCTGCCGGCACCTTGTCCTTCAGGTACATGAAGCCCGTGTAGGTTACGGCGTAGGGGACGCTGTAGGCGAAGCTCGGATCGAGGACCTGGGATGCGAAGGACGGGTCGAAGTTCCGCTTCACGTTGGGGATGCGCGCGGGGTCGAGACGTTCGACCATCCCCTCCTTGACCATCGTGCCGATCTGGTAGGAGCTGGGCGTGATGATGTCGTAGCCCGTGCCGCCCGCCTTGAGCTTCGCGTACATCGCCTCGTTCGAGTCGAAGGTGTCGACGACGACCTTGACGCCGAGCGCATTCTCGAAGCCTGCTATGACGTCCGGCGAGAGGTAGTCGCTCCAGGTGTATATGTGCAGCTCCCCTCCGTTCCCGTCACCGGACGGCTTGAGGCCGGCCGCCTCTGCGGCGGCGAGCGCGTTGGCGGAGAGGTCGGTGCCCGCCTCGCCGCCGGCCCCGCCGCATCCGGACAGGAACGCGGAGGCTGCGATCGCCGACGATAGCGCCGCGACTGCCGAAATTGCTGTTTTCATGTCATTTTCCTTTCTTTGTGTTGTTTGAGACGCCTTTCGGGCGACGCCCCGACACGAGCTTCGAGACGCCGACGAGTACGCAGGTGAAGAGCAGCATGAGCGTCGAAAGCGCGAACACGCTCGGGAGGTTGCGCGAGTGCTTCGTCATCGACGAGACGTAGGTCGGGAAGGTGTTCGTCCCGGCGCCGTTCACGAACGAGGTGATGACGACGTCGTCGATGGAGAGGGTGAACGCGAGAAGTCCCCCCGCGACTATGCCGGGGAGGAGCATCGGCAGCTCCACCTTGAAGAACGTGTACCACGGACCCGCCCCGAGGTCGTAGGCCGCCTCCACGATGCGGTCGTCGAAGTCCTCAAGCCGCGCGAGGACCGTCATCGTGACGTACGAGACGCAGAACGTGACGTGCGCAACGAGGATCGTCCAGAAGCCGCATTCGACGCGGCAGGCGACGAAGAGCATGAGGAGCGAGATGCCGATCAGTATGTCCGGCATGATGAGCGGCGTGTATACCAGCGCGTGGTGGATGGCCTGAAGGCGGTCCCTCCAGCGGTGGAGCGCGAGGGCGGCGGTCGTGCCGAGGATGCACGAGACGAGCGTCGCGAGCCCGGCGATGGTGAGCGACAGCCAGAAGCT
The DNA here is from genome assembly GCA_946610035.1 of uncultured Verrucomicrobiota bacterium. Classification (GTDB taxonomy): domain Bacteria; phylum Verrucomicrobiota; class Kiritimatiellia; order RFP12; family UBA1067; genus UBA1067. The sequence continues at coordinate 44,373 of CAMOCC010000002.1, read as the reverse complement.
CTCCAGAAGCGCGCGCACGGCGTGGTGCCCGGCGAAGAGCTGCGCGTACCACCTGCCTGTGAAGCCGAGGAACGAGCCGTCCGCACCGAAGAAGGACATCGATATCCCGTTCGGGACGAAGCCGTAGGCGACGACCAGGAGGATGGGCACGTAGAGGAAGGCGAGCACCGCCCCGAGGACGGCGAGCGAGAAGTACGACCGCTTCACGACGCACCTCCCGTCATCAGCCTCGCCGTCTCGGCATCAAGGCGCTTCCTGTCGCGCGCGCTCTGGCTCCTGCGCCACCACATCGCGCAGGCGATCGGGATGAGGACCGAGACGGCCATCAGCGTCGCGAGGGCGGAGGCGTGCGGGATGTTGCGGTTCTGGATCGCGCGCATGAAGATCTTGTTGCCGATGAGCACGCAGTTCGTCCCGCCCAGCATCTGCGGGATCACGTAGGAGCCTATCGCCGGGATGAAGACCATCAGGATCGCCGATATGAGCCCCTGGCGGATGCCCGGGATGAATATCTTCCTGAAGGCGTAGAAGTTCTTCGCCCCGAGGTCGCGCGCGGCCTCCAGGAGCGCGAAGTCGAACTTCTCGGCCGCCGTGTAGAGCGGCATGATCGCGAACGGGAGGAACGTGTATACGCTGACGAGCACAACCGCCGCCTCGGAGTCGAGTATGGTCGAAGAGGCGGGGTCGACCTGTCCGCCGCAGCCCGGCAGCCAGCCGAACGCCCATGCGCGAAGGCGCAGGAAGGCGAGGTAGCACGCCTGGAGCCAGCCGTCCGGATGCAGCATCGTCTTCCATGCGAAGACGCGCACCACGAAGCTGGTCCAGAACGGAAGCATGATCGCGCCTGCGACGACGGACCGCCACCGCCTGCCCATGCGCGCTATCGCGTAGGCGCACGGAAGCGCGAGGACTATCGACCAGACCGTCACCTCTAAGCTCACGCGGATCGTCTTCCAGACGATCACGGGGTAGTCGGGGTCCACGAGCTCGCGCCACGTGGACAGGCTCCACTCGCCGACGCCGCCGTTGGGGGTGTGGCCGTGGAAGGTGAACGCGAGGACGATGACGGACGGGACGGCGAAGAAGAGCGCCAGCCACAGGAGGGAAGGCAGCGTGACGAGCCATTCGGCGCGGCGTGAACGAAGCGGATTCATCTTCATCATTTCACCGCACTTCCACCATGTACGCGTCGTCCGGATGCCACCAGACGAACACGGGGTCGTTCCAGGTGATGGTCTCCTGGTCGAGGAGGAACCGCGAATGCGGCTTGAGTGCGCTGATCCTGAGATCGGCGGAGTCGAGCCAGTACTTCGTGTAGACGCCCTGGTAGACGATGTCCTGCACGACGGACGGGAACACGTTGATGGAAGCCCCCTTCTCGGGCGCAGGCCGGGCCTTGGTGACGCGGATCTTCTCCGGCCTCACCGAGAGGGCGACCTTCTGTCCGGTGCTCAGGTTCTTGTCGTTGTACGCCTTGATGCGCGGGAAGCCCTTCACGTCGATGACGCAGTAGTCGCCCTCGACGGACTCGATCGTCCCCTCGAAGAAGTTCGTGTCGCCTATGAAGGAGGCGACGAAGCGAGAGGACGGCGCCTCGTATATCTTGGCGGGGACGTCGAGCTGCTCGACGTGTCCGCGATTGATGACGGCGATGCGGTCGGAAAGGCTCATCGCCTCGCCCTGGTCGTGGGTCACGTACATGAAGGTGATGCCGACCTGGTCGTGGATGGCGTCGAGCTCTATGAGCATGTGCTGGCGCAGCTTCAGGTCGAGCGCGGCGAGCGGCTCGTCGAGGAGGAGGACCTGCGGACGGTCCACGAGCGCGCGCGCGATGGCGACGCGCTGCTTCTGTCCGCCGGAGAGCTGGTCGGGATACTTCCACGCGTGCTCCGTCATCTGGATCATGTCGAGGATCGCATCCACCTTCTCCTCTGTCTCGGCCTTGGGGAGCTTCGCGAGCCTGAGCGAGAACGCGATGTTGTCCCAGATGGTCATGGTCGGGAAGAGCGCGTAGTTCTGGAAGACGGTGTGGACGCGCCGCTTGTCGGGCGGGAGGTCGGTGATGTCCCTGCCTTCAAGGTATATGCGCCCGGAGTCGGGCCGCTCGAAGCCGCCGAGCATCCTGAGTAGCGTAGTCTTGCCGCACCCGGACGGGCCGAGGAGCGAGAAGAACTCGCCCTTGTTTATGGTGAGCGTGACGTCGTCGACGGCTGTCAACGCGCCAAAGCGCTTCGTTACATGATCGAAAACGAGGAAGTCGTTGTTCAATTCGTCTGTTCTCCCAGTATTTTGATAGTGTAATAATAGCGAATTTACACCTTGAATGCAAGTGGAAAATAGTGCGAAAGTGAAGCGGCAACAATAGCCCAAACGCAAGGCCGTCAAACTTCAGATTTAGTTCTGCCGAGCGGAAAACGCGTCCGCCTTTCGGGCGGACGCGTTCCTGCAGCCTGTGGCTGCGTTTTACCGGGATCGATTACTCGGGATCTTCGATAGTGACAACGACGCGGTAGAACTGGGCGTCTTCGCCGGAGCCGATCGTGTCGGTGGCGGAATCGCCTTCAATGAGCTTGGAGTTCTGCTCAGTCGGCGTTTCGGGCCAAGCCGCCGTAAGGGACGCCTTCTCCTGGAGCCACTTCTTGACAGTGTACGCCTCGGAAGAGACGCCCGTGAACGTCACGGTGACAACTCCGTTGGCAATCGAGATCGTCGCCTTGGGCATGTCGGCAACTTCGCCGTCCGCAGTGCCGTCCCAAAGTCCGAGCGCGTATGCCTGGGCGTACGTGGTGCCCTTGCCGGTGGCGTCCGCAAGCGTCTTTTCATTCGGGACAACAACCGTGGTGGGAACCGTGAAGTTGTTGCCACTTCCGTCCTCACACTGTGTGCCAGACTGACCAGGAACGTACTTGTCGTAGCCTCCCTTGTCTGAGGTATCGGCCTTGACCGTTCCCTCGGCGAGGGTGAGCGTCGCGCCGGCCGGCACGTAGAGCGCACCAGCCTCGACGGAAACCGCGCCCGTGAAGGTCGGGGCAACAGCAAGCGTCAGCGCGCCAGTACCCTTCTTGACGAGGCCGCCGTCCGTCTCAACCTGCTCGGTTTCGGTATTATCCTCGACACCACTGATCAGCGCATCGCTAATAGTCGTATCGACATCGGTATCGATGATCGCACCGCCGGCAAGGACGTTGAGCGTCCAAGGCGAGTTCTCTTCAGCGCTGATGATGCTGTCCACAGAATTGCCCACGCCATAGGACTTGAGCGTGCCGCCATTGAAGTTGACAGTAGCAGCGGCGACATTCGCCCACTTGGCAAGCCTGCAGACTGCGAGTTCTCCGCCGTTCAGGTTGATATTGGAACCAGCCCCGACGATCAGCCACTTGGCATCCGCTTGAGGCGCCTTGCCGACAGTCAGGAACGAACCTTCCTCCATGGTCAAAGAGCCAGAATTCAGGTTGAAGTCCATGCTATTCTTAGCAGTATTCACCATGTTGACAGTAGCCGAGCCGACCTTGAACTCTCCGCCTGCGACGACGACTTGCTGAGGATTCAGAGTGATGCCGTTGTCCACGAAGACCGTACCGGCGTTGACCGTGACGATGCCCGTGTATTCAGACATGTCGCCCCTGAACGTGAGCGTGCCGCTGCCCTGCTTGGTGATTGCGCCTGTGCCGTAGATTCCAGCGCCTTCATTGCATTGAATCGTGACAGGACGTGCGCCTCCGCAGTTGACCGTTAAACCGGCCCCGCCGATTTCTGCTGACTTGAGAAGCGTTATGACGGAGGCGTTCTCAATGCTAACACCAGCAGTAACGGCATCCTGAATCGTCGCATAGAGCGTATCGCTCATTCCCGACTTGTGCAGCTTCACGATGCCTTCCGCAGCGGTTGCATTTACCGCAAGCGTCTGCGATTCAAGCACCGTGACATTGTATGTCGCCGTGCCGGCGACAACGTAGCCTTCCTGCGTCGCCGCATACACAACGGATACTGCCGTGCCGGAGGTTACCTGATACGTCATGACGCCGTCGCCTTCAACGCCTTCGATCGGCTCGCCACCGACAGTGACAGTCGACGAGAGACCTTCGATTACAGGAACCGTCAGCGTCAGCGTCGCGCCAAGCGTCACAGTGCCAGCTTCTGTGTCTTCCGATATGACGATAGTCCCGTTAGCGAGATTGTATTCACCTTCGGTCTTCTTCGGCAGGACAAGATATCCGCCTTCGACGGAGATCGCGCCCGTGAACGTCGGGGCGGCGGTGAGCGTCAGCGTACCGGTGCCCTTCTTGACAAGGCCGCCGTCCGTGCCTTCCGTGACGCCGGATGCGAGAGCAGTAGTGATAGATGTGTTGTAAACATCGGTATCAATAATCGCGCCACCGGCAAGGACCTTTGCCGTCGTATTGTCACCGGAGACTATTGTTTCGTAACTATAACCGTTGCCATAGGACTTCAGTATGCCGCCGTTGAAGTTGACGTTCATCGCAGCATTGGGCGTGAGCCTGCAAACGGAAAGGACGCCGCCGTCGAGATTGACCGTTCCGCCAGCGCCGTTCACAATGAACCACTTGGCGTCTCCGTTGCGTCCAACAGACACGGCACCGCTCTTGAGCGTAAATGTCTCGCCTGCGCCCAGGAACTCGTCTTTGGCAAACAAGACGTTGCCCGTTCCCGTGCATTCAATTTCAGTCGCGACGTGAGTGTCATTGCCATTGTTTGTAAAGGTAAGCGTGACGCCATCGCCAACGGCTATCTTGCCCGCGCCCTTCACCGAGCCGCCGTACACCACGGGGTCGTCATTGCCGCTCTTCGTGAAGTTGAGCGTCGTGCCTTCCGCGATGGTAACAGCAGTGTAATTGAACACATGGCCGATCGAATCCGTCTTGGAAACGTCAATCGTTCCTCCACAGTCGAACTTGATCTTGGCACCAATGCTCAACGGACCGTACCAGCGCTGCGTCGTATCTGGAACGACAACCGTATCGCCGGCCCTATAGAGCGTCTCGTTGGAGAACACGCCATTTGCGTATGACGCATAGAACTTTGCGGCATTGTCACCATCGCCCCAGTACGTCTGACCGTCAGAAGCATCCCAGTAGATTTCAGCACCGGCCGCGTGATCTATCGACACGGCAATGATGTATGCGGACATGACATCGTCATACCTGAACTCCGCCGAATCGACAAATGCGGGATGCGTCTCCGGCAGGCGCACGACGATTGCGCCGTCTGCGGGCTTGGAGGAGATGGCTCCCGTAACCGCAATCGCGGTACTCGCACTTATGGACGACCAATCAAGGCCCGTGTAATCGATCGTCAGCGTCTTGCCGTCGGCGACCGCGACATCCGCGCCGTCGAAACGGACGAGGTTGTAGGGAACCGTCACATTCGTATTCACCTTGATCGACACGGCTCCGATGGGCTGAGACCCTTCTCCGCCCGCGACGAGGGTAATGTCGCCTTCGCCATCAAACGTCAGTTCCTCGTAGGCGGGGACAGCAGCAAGGTTGACGGTGACAACCGCATCTTCGCTCGCCGTCAGCGTCGCCTTTTCGGTGGAGACGGGCTCTGCGACGAATGTTTCGCCATCCGCCGTCCAGGCGCTCTCGGCCACCCAGGCTTCCTCGCCAGCGACCGTGCGCGTATAGACCGCTGCGCCAGACTCGAAGGGATATTCCTTGGAGAGCTGCTTGATCATGTTCGAGCCGATAGGCGAATAGTAAAGGCGCAAGAAGTCCATCTGCGCATTTGAAGTGGCAACGGCCTTATTTAGCCCGGTATTGCCAAGACCGCCAAATACGGATCCGACCTGGAAGGCGTTGCCAAACGAGAGATTGCTCACGGGATGCCTTTTCACTAGTTTACCATCGCAATATACCTCAATGGCGCTCGCCGTCTTCGTGAAGACATACACATGCATCATCGTGGTAGGCGCTACCACAGTGGCAGTGGCCGCGACAACGCGGGCGGAATTGCCCGTCGTATAGACGATGTTTACATCGCCCGAGCCCTCGCCCTTGGCAAGGCCGATAAGTCCACCGCCCAATGTACCAAACGCAACGACGAGCTCATCTTTATTTTCAGGAACAGTGCAGCGGATCGCTGCAGACCACTCCGCAGGATAGCCGATATTTTCAGAAGTCCACGGGTCGGAGTTTATTCTCGTGTATATCGCAGTTGGGTTCTCGGAATCATTATAGACTACCTCAGAATTGTTCATGCTGTACTCTGTAGATCCGGAGGAGCTGACATTGCCATTGAACTCGAAATCGAGCCAGCAAATTTTTCCGGAGGTAGAAGGTGCATACGTGAGCACCACCTCGCCAGAATCTCCGGAAGCGTTCGCATCCATTATTTCAGTGCCATCCGCACGATAGAGCTTGACGTTGTCTGCGACCGTCGCACCGGCACCGAGGATAACCGTGGCGGAGCCGTCTGCCGCGACAGTCTCGACGATCTGCAGCTGTGCATCTTCAGAGACCTCAAAAGTCTTGTCAGGAGTCGTGCGGACAACGCCGGATGCAATCTTTGCCGTACCACCCTGCACGGTCGGGGAGAACGTGAGCGGCGTTTCCGTACCGCCGACGATTACGACATCGCCGCCTTGGAGTATGACGTCCGTGACTTTCGCCGGGTTGGTCTTGTCGAATATGAGCGTTCCACCATAGACGTAAGTCTTGCCGATGTATGTAAGCGGACCGGAAAGGACGAGCGTGCCGTCTCCGGACTTGTTGAATTCCCTATAATCGGTTCCGTGCGGCATCAACGCACCGGTGATATTGACAGTCTGTCCTTCCGCCACCTGGACATTGAGATTGTTGCGGACGCGAAGCGGCGCACTGATGGTGATTGAGTCGCCGCCGTCTGTATCGGCGATGATCTTGCCCGTTGACTGGAAGAAGTCTAGCGCATAGCCGTTGCTGTTTGAACCGCTTGCAATGATCTTTGCGCCGTCATGAAGAACAAATTCCGTGCGAGCGCTGTTGGGGATTGTCCAGCGCGAGTTGCCCATGTCAAGCGTTCCATACACTTCTATCGTGAACTTCTCCGATGTCGGGACATTGTACCATACAGCATCTATTGTCTGTGAAACAAGCGTAGCTGTCGCGTTTATTGTGACATTGCCATGAAGTCCCTGCCCTGCCGTCGCAAGTGACGTCGTGCCAGAACCGACAGTCAGGCCGCTACCCTTCAACAACTGGTTCGCACCATTAAGCGCCGTCGTACCATGTGTCGTAATTGCACCGCTGTTTAAAATAGCACCGTTGATTGTTACGTCGGTAAGCACAACGGATGATCCCGCTGGGTTTGCCAGACTGCCGCCGCCGGAAACATCGACCCACGCGCCCTGCAGGCTTGCGGGAAGTGTTAGCGTCTTGCCGGAAGCGATGTTTATGGCGATGAACTTGCCTGTAAGGTCTCCTGTAGGAACAGACGGCGACCAAGATGCCGTATCCCACTGCGCATCATCCGAAACTGTTACGTAATAATCACCGTTCTTAGACAGGCGCGTAATCTTGCCGCCCGACGTTGTTATATAAACATTAGAGTCAATAGCACTGCCAATCATGACCATGACCTTCCCTGCGGTGGCCGTCAGCGTGCCGGTGCAGACCTGGATGTCGAGATCGGTGTCAAACGCAGTCCCGGCAGGGAGAATGAACAGTGCGCCAGTGCCCGTGGCCGTCACGTCGCCGTCGATGACAGGACAATCGTCGCTGGAAAGGTTGAGCGCGGTCGGCTGGTTGCCGCCTTGGATGTCAAGGCCGCCCGGAACTGCCAACGTGCCCTTGCCCGTAAGCTTCAGCGTGGCGCCGCCGACAATGTTCAGCCTGGAGGTGTTCGTGAACGTAGCGCCCTCGGCGATGTCAAACGTCACGGACTGCCCCTGCCCGCTGCTTTTTATCTGCGTTTCGCTGGAGCGGTTGATCGTAAAGGACTTGTCGAACTTGAAGTATGTGGACGACCCGCTTGCGCCCAGTTCCGTCACGCGAGTGCCTGAACCTGTGATGGAATAAGGGGTCGTTTCGTCAGCAAGCGCCTTTACCCACAGACCACCAAAGGAAATCGGCGAAAACTGCGCGTCTGACGCGGCAGTCTTGCCGGATTCGTCATAGACGAGAACCATGCCGGGGGCGGAATATGCAGTCTGGTTTGACGCGAAGCGCTGCCATGACGTGGCGGTTTGGTCCGCCGTCATCGCATACGCCGTGCCGATCGTACCGTCAGAAGCGACATCCGCGACCGTACTGGTGTGGAACGTCCCTTCCGTAGCTCGCCACACTACGCAGCCGGCCGAATACGACCACGGCGCGTAGTCAGTACCTGTGTAATCCACTGCTGCGGAGGCCGCTAAAGGCGCGACGACTGCAGAACCTGCAACAACAGAGGCGGCGGCTCGCACACTTCGCGCGGCCAGACGCCCGAGAACTTTTTTCAGCTTCATTGTACCCCCCATTTTGAGTTTACGCCAATTAGTTTACCATACTACTCTCGGGGATGTCAAGACCCCAGATGCAATCCGTACTATTGCCATCGGCTCCCCGCATGTTGCCAGACTGCTGAAGAGCCTCAAAGCCCTTCACTTCGCTCCTACACCTTTAGATAGACGCCTTTGCGGTGGAGGAAGTAGAGGAAGAGCCAGCATACGGCGATATAGCCGAGCTGCAGAACGACATTTCCCCACGCCTCGGGGAAGAGCGAGGCGAGGCCCCCAAAGAGGAAATCGCGGGCAACACGGAATCGCAAGCGTCGCTACGGCGATCGCGATTCGCGTCCTGACACCGCAGCAAAGATATATCCACGACGCGATCATCCACGCCACGCCGATGCGCCCGAGGACGCTCCAGACGCGCGGGCTTCGCCGGACGGACCACGCCGATGAGGCAGTTGCGCCCGGCTATCTCCTTTATCGTCGATGCCACCGGAACTCGCTTCATGGCATTAGTCCACCATTTCCCAAATCACGGCGCAATGTGCATTGTCCAGAATCCCTATTTCACAAATCTGAGGTCCTGAACGTCGCAGACGGACGCTTTTCCCTCGCCGGAGAAGCGAAGGAAAAGGCCCTGCTTCCCGGCGACATCTGCAAGCGCCGGGACGTCGACCACGAGCTCGGTCCTGCCATTGCCGAGGTCGCGCGGCACATCAGCCGCACCGACCTTCCTGCCGGCGAAGGAGCTACGACCGATCCAGACCTCGACCTTCCCGCCCGTACCGCGCGGAACGATGCCAAGAACGAGCTTCAGCCCCTTCGCGCCGGAAGTCTTGTCGAAGTTGAAGTACTTGTAACCGAGAACGGAACCGGGCGTGACATGCACTGCGGAGGCGAAGTTGACCTTGGGATTGTACGGATCCTTCTCTCCGTAGCGGTCGCAGAAGCGGGTCTGCATGTACGGACCCGAGTAGCGGACGTTCGGATAGGACTGCACCGCAGGTTCGGGACCCGTGTAGTGGCAGGCGATTCCGCCGGCGTGGAGTGCGAACGGGTCGAGTCCGCCTGTCTCGAAGCCTTCCGAGGTGTACTCTCCCTCTGAAATCGACACCATGCCGCCGGGCCCCTCCTCAACCTCCACCGTGATCGGCGCGACCATCGCCTGGCGCGAAAACTCGTCCGTTCCGCTCTGGCGGTGGTAGAAGACCCACCACTTTCCGTTGATCTCGCAGATGCTTCCGTGCGTATTGCCACCGGGGCAAGCAGTTACGACGGTGCGCCCGTCAGCGGTCTCCTCTCTCGCACGCCCGTCGATGATCGTTCCTCCGTACGTCCACGGTCCGAGAGGCCTGTCGGAGTACGCATACGCGAGAGTGTAGTTTGTGTCATGCAGCCCGAACTCGCCTTTATCGGACCAGCGGCTGTAGATGAAGACATACTTGTCCTTCATCTTGCGTATCGACGACGCCTCGAAAAAGCGGAACACCCCGGGCTGGTCGAGGCCGCTCACCATGTCCTTCACTATCTCGGTACCCGGCTTGACCGTCGCCATCGTTTCGGGATCCAGCTCGGCGGCGAAGGACTGCCTGAAGCCCCAGTACCCGTATACGCGTCCGTCGTCATCCACGAGAACGGCAGGATCGAATCCGAACGGGCCCACCGTCTTGCGGGGATCGGACTTGTCCCAGTTGCAGACCCTGAACGGCCCGTCGGGGCGGTCGGACTTCGCGACCATGCCGTTGCGCCCTCCCGCCTGCGTGTTCGGGTAGAGATAGTACGTCTTCTTTCCGTCCGCCCCGACGACCTCGGCGACGTCGGGCGCGTAGAGCACGTCACCGAGTCCGTTCCTGTTCAGGGGCTTCCCCTCCGCGTCGAGAAGCGAGCGGAATATGACGCCGTCGAAGCGCCACGTGTTCAGATCGTCGACGCTCGCGGACCACACGACCTGGTCGCGTCCGCAGTACGTACCTACCATGTCGTCGTGCGAGCCGTAGAGGTAGACCCTCTTCTTTCCGGGAGCGTCTGGATCGTCGAACACATACGGCTCGCCGTCGGGGATGCACTCCCACAGCGGAAGAAACGGATTCGCCGCTTCGCAGAGCGACGCCGCGGCAAAGCACGCGCCTACAAGGACTCTATTGATGTTTTTCATGCTGCAATTATACCAAACGTCGCATCGCCGCGCAATTACCAGTTCGGGTAGTCCAAACGCAAAAGAACGATTTCAGCCCGTGTTTACAGTGCTGAAGCGCATCTCATGCAAAGCGCGTAGCCGCCCTTCGGCGGATAGGCGGGGAGCGCCTCCGCCATGCTGCGCGTCATGGAAGGCTCCAGTAGCCCGGCAGGCTGGAGAGACTTCCGCAGGGCTCCCGCGGCGGCGGGAGCGGCGAGGATGCGGACGGGACGATCAGGTAGCCGGTCACCGCCGCGGCGGGGGCTATCGTCTCCCAGACCGTGTACTCGCTCGCGGCCACGGTCTGGTTCTCGAAGTTGTTGTAGCGACGCCACGCAGGCCACGCCTCGGCCGCCTTCGCATCGCCCTTCCAGCAAAGTTCCACGGCCTTTGGCGGAATCCGGCCGGTCCAGCGGTACGGCGTTATGCCGGGGACGTATTCGGCTATGCCGTCGGTGTACGACGGAAGGTCCAGGAAACTCGTGGGATAGACTACGCCGAGTCCGCTCGTGAGCGTCGTCCCGTTCGGATTGACGCCGTTGTGGAAGTCGAGCGCGGCGTAGGCGGCTTCGAGGTACTCCGCCTTCCCCGTCGCCGCATGCGCCGCGACGAGCGCGCGCGCCTGGACGAGCGGATGCGAAACGCCCCATGCAGAGGGCGCGCCGGACGTCGGGTTGCGGTACTGGTTCTTCGCAACGGAGCCTACAACCTTGTTGGCCTTGGAGACGACGCGCTTGAACCACCAGTCGACGTCGGGCTTAAGCTCCGACGGTATGCCGCCAGCCGCCCGTTCGCCGGAGAAGAGGAGCGGCGTCCAATGCCAGTCCTGCTTAGCAGCCTCCTTGCGGAACCTGTCCGACGCCTTGCGCGCCTCGACGACGTACTTCGGATCGCCCGTGAGGGCGTGGAGGTTGAGCGCCGCCTTCAGCAGCCACGCGGCCGACACCTCGCGGTCGCCCTTCCACGAAACGTGGATCTTCTCGTCCGGAAGAAGCCGTCGCGGTCTTCTCACCTCGAACACGTCGTCCTCGGTGCGCGGACGCATTGCGAAGTCCCACGCGGCGACGGCGGAGGCGAGGAAGCGGTCCTTCAATCCGGGGCTGCACCTCGCAAGGAGCGAGGCGTGGGCGGCGTAGTCCATGGAGCTGGACCTCGTCGCGCGCGAAAGCGCGTAGCGCAGTCCGCGCTCGGACGTCGGACCCTCGCCGGGGACCGGGTGGCGCGTGGTCTCGATCCACGTGCCGACGCCGCCGCCCCTCTCCTGCGCGGCGAGGAGGTGCCTGAGGCCCCATGCCGCCTCGTCGAGGATGTCGGGGACGCCGTTGGCGTTCTCGGGGATGGCGAGCTGTCCGTCCCTGAAGTTCCCCGGCTTCATGAGGTAGACGGCGGCGAGGTCGTTCACGATGGACAGGTGCATGGGGCGGCGGTCGAAGTCCGCCGCGTCGTGCCAGCCGCCCGGGAGCTTGAGCGTCGGGGCGGACCAGTCGGTCGAGCACTTGACGATCTCGAACATCCTCACCTTGGGCGTGAGGACGCCCTCGTCAGGCGGGAAGAGCCCGCGCACGACGTCCGTATGGCACTCGCCGGACGTCCAGTGCGTAAACGGCATCCCCTTCGCGCAGCCGCACCGCTTGTGGTAGAGGCCGAGCATGTGGACGCGGAAGGCGTCCTCGGCGGCGGAATCGGCGATCCTGAACTCGCGGCTGATGCCGACGCCGGGCACCTCGACGCGGTAGACGCCGGGGTTCGTGACGGACGAGAAGTCAATCGCGTAAGGGGACTCGCCCGTCAGCGAGTCGAACGGCTCCGGATCGGCGAGCGTCCCCTCCAGGACGGCCGATTTCGAGGAGGCGTCGACGATGCGCCATGAGGATACGCCGCCGTGCGGACGCCATGCGCCGTACTTCGGTCCGAGCCAGCCGCCGAGGAACGCGAACTTCGGCTGGGCGGAGAGGTAGCCGACCTGGTTCACCTTGATGAGCGGAGTCTCCACCGCCGAGGCGGACCTCTCCGCCGCATTCGTCCTGAATGCGACGTACATGATGCGCGGCGTCGCGTTCACAGGATCGGCGAGCCCGTGGGGAAACTTGAAGGCACCCTCCTCCTTCTCAATCGCCACGCCCTCGGCCGTGTAGTCGGACATCTTGACCTCGGTCCACGGGTCGAGCCGCCGGACGAACGTCGCGCCGTCGACGCCGGCGCACAGGAACGCCGCCGTTGCCGCGATCAGCACCCTCATTTCCTCGCCTCCTTCGCATCCTTCGCCGCCTGCGCCTCCATGCGCTTGAGGCGGAGCCTCTCGTCGTATGCGAGAATCCTCCTCCAGTTGTTGTCGAGATACGCGATTATGGCGAAGAGGAACATGAGGAGGATGAGGTTCATCTGCTGCCGTAGGACCCATTCGAGGAAGCTCTGGAGGTAGACGGCCGTGAAGCCGCCCAGCATCCCGGCAGGGATGTAGACGTGGCGCGTCCCCTTCAGCTTCTTCAGAAGGAGGAAGCACCTCCAGGCATACCACCCGAACCACGCTATCATGGCGACTAGCGCCGGCAGTCCGCACTCCGCGCCCACGAGAAGGTAGACGGTCTCCACGATGCCGTCCTTGAAATCCTCGTCTGGACGTCGGTTCGTGTTGCGCTCGGCGCGTTCCGCGTATGGGTATGGCGGATTGATCTTTATGCCCCAGTTGTTGATGCCGACGCCAAACCACGGCTTGTCCTTAATCATCTCCCTTGCGCAGCGGGCGAGCTCGACGCGAGTGTTGGCGGACGCCTCCGGCGCCTTGACGAAGCGCTCGACGATCCTCGGGAGGATCGCACCGAGTCCGATCATGCCGACGATGAGCAGCGGCGCCACCCTGGCGGGCAGCATTCGCCTGATCCCGCCGCGCCAGAGGCACACGAGAACGACGGCGTAGGAAACCGGGACGAGGGCGATGGCCGCGCGCGAGTAGCTTCTAACGAGCGCCGCGCCTGCGCACACCATGGCGAAGGCGTAGAGGAGCGAGCCTCGTCCGTGGAATCCCCGGACGAGGTACCGGGCGAAGAAGAGCGTCCCCAGGAAGTGCATGGCGAGCGCCATCGAGTTCTGGTGGGGGAAGATGCCGTGCGGCTGGTATGTGCCGAGCATGTGCTCGTACACTACCAAGCCGAAGTTGTATATGGCCACGAAGGCGAAGCCCTTCAACGGGGCGTCCACGTCGTCCGTCGCCTTGAGGTAGGAGTAGACCGCGACGAAGACGAGGTATATCATCACCATCTTCCAGGTCTCGAACCAGGCGTACAGGGGGTTCGCGGCGTTTGCGTAGCTCGGGAGGCAGAGGAGGAAGTACAGCAGGTACAGGACGGCTCCACCGTCCGGGATCCACCCGGAGAACCTGTGGCGCAGGGAAAAGGCGATGATGACTGCGAGCGCGAAGAGGTAGATGACGCTGACCTCCATGCCGCGCGACGAACCGCGGTACGTCTCCTCGGAGAAGAAGTTCAGCTTGAAGGCCGAGTAGAAGGTGAATGCCGCGAACATCCCGTAGAAGACGTACCGCATCCACCTCTTGTTGAGATGCAGGAGGTACGCCAGCGGCGGCACTCCAAGGGCCGCGAACAGGAACACTATATACTTCATCTCTACTGGACGATCGTGTTGGACGATATCGACGAGCGCGAGAGGTTGACGAGCTGGGCCGTTGGTATGAGCTTCTTCACGAATACGTTGTACTCGGAGAGCGTATCCTTCGGGACGTAGAGTATGTCGCCCGGCTTTAGCAGGACGTTGCGGCAGCGTCCGGCGAGGATGCCGTCGATGTCGATTTTGTACATCTTCGGGTTGACGAAGCCGTCGCGTATGACGATCACGTGGCTCCAGTGGGTGTCAAGCATCCACCCCGCCTCCGTGAGCAGCTCGACGATGCCCATCCCCGGCTCGTAGAGGCGCCGCTGTGGTCTCGGGACCTCGCCGCATATCGTGATGGACGACTCCATCCTCTGGGCTATGAATACGTAGTCGCCCTTGTGGACCTTTATGTTGTGGAGCGGGTCGGCCTTCGATATCGCCTTGTTGAAGTCGACGGGCAGCATCTCGCCGTCCCTGATGTACATCGAGTGGTCGAGGTCGGCGACATCGGTGTCCGTGCCGTGGATGAGGTGCGTCGCGGAGCTCCCCGCCATGGCGTAGAAGTCCGCAAGCCGCGTCCCGTTCGCGATGTCGTACGTGCCCGGATTCTTGCAGGCCCCGGATATCGTCGCCCTTTCGCTGCTCACCTCGCGGACGCTCACGCTCACCACGGGGTGCTTGATGTAGGGGGAGAGGCCCGTCTTGATCCTGTCCGCGGCCTCGGCGATGGTGAGCCCGGCAAGGGTCACGTCGCCCATGAACACGATGCCGATCTTGCCGTCCGGACCCAGCTTCGTGATCGTGCCGAGGTCGTCGTGCCCGTAGACGCGTATCTCTATCTGGTCGCCGGCGTTCATCCTGTAGACGGAGTCCTCCTCCTCGGAGATCCGCCTGAGCCGTTCAATGTTGCGGGCCTCGACCTCCGAGTCGTTCGCGGACTGCTCGATTATCGCATCCTCCCCCATGGCGCTGGAGAGCGGGTTGACGTCGCTGTATGCCGTCGTCCATCTCGCGGGGTAGCACCCGGCGAGGAGCACTGCGAACGCGGCGAGCGCCGCGGCCATGGACCTGTGAAGCGCAGTAGCGGTCATTTGACGTTCTCCATTTCGCGGCGGACCGTCTTCGCGGGCGCACCGGTCACGAAGGCGATCATGGGCTTCGCGGCCTTGCGGACGTGGGAGGCGACGTACGAGAACCAGCCTCTCGGCGTGGTGTAGTGGCCGATCTCCAGCATGGCGCAGTCGCACACGCCGAGCATCTGGTCGAAGAACGACCCTCCGCGGCGGACGCCGTCCGGCGTGCGGATGAATATCATGTCGTACTTGGACTTCAGCGTCTCGAGGTCGGCGTTGAGCATCTGGAGCTCCGTCGGCGCGAGCGCGAAGCGGTTGGCGACGGGGAACCACCCCATCCTGTCGCCGCGCACGACGCTGATCATCGTCTCCGCGCCCTCCGGAGGCTCGAAGGAGGATGCCGGCACGACGTCGATCAAGTAGACGGACTTGCCGGACATCGTGGCCGAGAACTCGAGGGACTCAATGAAGTTCGGCGGTATCGTCGTGCCTGGGAGGCGGCACACGAAGACGATCTTGTTCGGGACGTCCGCCCCGATGAGCTTCAGGACGACGATGCCCGTCGCCTCGTTCGCCTCCTCCTCGCCCATGACGCCCGGCTTCGGCACGGATCCCGCGAAGTAGATGTCGTCGTGGGCCTTGATTTCGCGCCCGCCGCAGACCTTGCCGAACATGAGCTCGAGGGCGAGTATCCAGAATGCGACGCCGAATGTGGCGAAGAGGGTGCCGACGAAGGCGTAGATGAACGTCTTGATGGACAGAGGGCCCTCCGCGTCGCCCGCGCCGCCGGCGCGTTCGATCTGGCGGAGCTCCGACCTGATGACGGTCTTCAGGTAGGCGATGCGCCCGAGCTGGTCATCGATCTCGCGCATGGACGTGTCGATGTCCGCCCTCTGCAGCTTCAGGCGGTCCCACGCCGGAATCTGCACGGCGATTTCGCCCGCCCTCTTCTCGTTCGCATCGATCTGGGCCTCAAGCGTGAGCGCGTTCTCCTCGTAGACCTCGAGCCTCGCGCGCGACTCCGAAAGCGACTCGGCCGCCCTGTCCAGCTTGTCCAGGTCGTCCAGGTCTAGGCCTTCTATTCCGTGCTGTTCGAGGAACTCGGAGAAAGACTTGACGAGCTCGGCGCGCTCCTCCAGCTTGCCGATGACCTTCGGGTTGATGTCCGTGTAAAGCTCCCTCAGCGCCGCGAGCTCGCGGTCGACGGACGCAATCTCCTCGTTGCGCTTCCTTATGGCGGCGGTGTTCGCCGTCATCGCCGCGCCGTTGGCGCCCATGAGCTTCTCCAGCTTCTTCACCTTCATCTTCTCGTTGCCCATCTGGAGCCTCATCGCGGAGAGTCTCATGCGCTGGTCGGAGATGATCTGGTTGACGGCGGCGAGCGCCTCGACGGGGGCGGACGTGCCGCCATTGCCGCGCACAAGGCTCTGCTCCGCCTCCAACTTGGCCAGCTTGTCGGCGAGCTCCGCACGCCTGATGACAAATGACTCCCTCCAGTTCTCGAGGTCCTGGAGCCGGTACTGCTCGTATTCGTCGATGAGGATCTCCGCGTATGCGTTGACCTTCTTGACCGCGCCGACCCACGACGACGAACGGGCCTTGAGGGAGAAGAGGTTCGTCTGCTTGTTGCCCTGCTTGACCTCCATGTCGAGCGTCAGGCACTCGCGCTCCTTCTGCGGCATGCTGACGCGCTCGCCGACCTTGCGCTTCAGCGACTTGCGGTCGATGATGGACATTAGCTGGCGGTCCGAGACCGACTCGATGCCCGGCGTGGTGCGCGGCGTGAACAGAAGCCGCGTATCCGCGTCGAAGCGGTGGACGCTGCGGGCGGTATGGAGCGCAAGGTACATCACGAACACCGCGCCGGTTAGGATGAAGACGGTGACGAGCAGCCGTCTCCACTTCATCAATATGGCGGCGGCGGTCCTCTGCAGGACCGAAAGCCTCCTCAGGTGCTCAATCTCGTATTCTGACAGTTCCTCTTCCATGTAGCAGGGAGTCTCCTTAATTGAAAGTCATCCAATCGTGCACGAGCGAATCGGGTATTCTCGGGCCGGCGCGTCCGATCGCAAGCAGGCGCTCCAGCGGGACGAATATCCTCCAGAGCGGATCGCATCCGAACGTCGAAAGATCCCCGAGCGTCCTGCGCCTGGCGAGCCAGCGCAGCGCGTGGCGCACTCCGCGCCGTGTCAGGGCCGGTCCGCACAGCTCGCACACCCTGTCCACGCCCTCGCGCCACACGGCGTAGCCGGCCTCCCACGACGGGACGAAGTCCTTCCTGGGGTCGAACTTGAACTCGACGGCCTTCGTGTAGTCCTCGCGCCCCAGGAGCCGCATCCTCGTCCGGCAGTCCCACGCATACCTGCCCTCCGCGATGAGGATCGCGTCGCCGACGCCGAGTATCGCCTTGTTGATGTTGCGCTTGACGAATCCCCTGTCGCGCGAATAGCGCGCGAGGGCGAGGCCCATGCCGCGGTTCACAAGCAGGCGGAGCGCCTCGGTCGGGGGGAGGTCGGTCGGCGGGCGCGGCCTCATGAACGAAAGGCTCGATTCGTCGCCGTAGATGACGACGTGGCCCCTTATCAGCTCCTGCATCATCAACCGGCGCTCGTCCTTCTTGAACTCCTGGACGTTCTTCGGACGGCAGAAGTCGACGTCAACGCCGAGTTCGTCGTGGTACCTTATGGCGGCCGTCTCGAGAAGGATCTTTATCTTGCCCTTCTCGTCCTCGTTCGCACGGTCCGTAAGGACGAAGAAGTCGAGGTCGTTGTTCAACGGCGCGCCGCCCTCGCCGCGTCCGTACCCGCCGCCGAGGACGACCGCGACCACCTTGTCCAGCCTCAGCGAGGCGATGTCCAGCGCGAGCTCCGAGAGCGCGAGGGCGACCTGGTGGTCCACGGCCGCATCGCCGTTCGCCGTGTAGTGCAGGGGCGCGAGCTCCTCGTAGGGCACCGGCTTCGGCACCGCCATGAAGTGCGCGTCGAGGCTGCTGGCGACGCCCTGGTCGTCGGAGTCGATGTAGGCCTCCGTCCTCGGGTTTATGACGCGGTTGCCGACGACGATCTTGCCGTCCAGGTCGAGGTCGCGCCCGATGTAGGTGTTCGGGAACACTACGGACCTGTAGATGCGTGTTCCCTCGTCGACGACGGCCCCGCAGCCGATGGTCGACGAGGACACGCAGACGCCGCGCTCGAGCCGGCAGTTGTCGCCGAGGAGGACGGGGTGCTCGACTTCGACGCCAGGCTTCATTACGACGTTCATCCCGGCGTGGACGCCCTCTTCGGAGGAGTAGCCGGGAAGCGTCAGGCCGCCCGGGTTCGCGAGGACTTCCATGTTGGCCCTGTAGTACGCCTCCAGCGAGTCGATGCAGCGCCCGCCGACCTCGTTGTCGAAGTAGAACTCGATCTTATCGCCGTCCATGAACTCGGAGTGGCGCATCACCTGGGACTTGAGCGTGCCACCGGACGACACGCCAGTGTACGTCAGGTTCAGGCCCCACCTCGAACCGTCGCCCAGCTTGTCCGCCAATACAGCGTCGAATCCCCAGTCCAGTATAAGCACGTCCTTTATGCCGTGCTTCGCGCATTCGTCGAGCTGGTAGTAGATGAGGCACTTGTCGGCGATCGGCAGCGAGGCGATCGAGCGGTCCGGGAAGACCTTGCGCGCCCACAGGCACTTGGACATGTATGCGTAAGGTACGATTATGGCCTTCATCAGTAGGCCCCCCTTCCTGTGAGGATCGCCGGAACCGTCTTGGCCAGGATCTTGAGGTCGTTCCAGAATCCGTGCGTCCGGATGTACTCCTTGTCGAGCCTGACCTGCTCGCGGAACGGTATCTCGCTCCTGCCCGAAACCTGCCAGGTGCACGTCAGCCCCGGTATGACGTTGAGCCGCTTGCGGTCCTCGAGCGTGTACTCGGCGACCTCGGACGGGACGGGCGGACGAGGCCCGACGAGCGTCATGTCGCCCTTGAGGACGTTCCACAGCTGCGGCAGCTCGTCGATGGAGAACTTGCGGATGAAGCGCCCGACCGGCGTTATCCTCGGATCCTTCTTCATCTTGAATATGACTCCGTCGCCGGACTCGTTCTCGGACATGAGCGACTTCTTCATCGACTCCGCGTCGATCCTCATGGACCTGAACTTCCAGAACTTGAAGTGGCGCCCGTAGCGCCCGACGCGCGTCTGCGAGAAGAACGCAGGGCCTGGAGAGGTCAGCCTTATGGCGAGGTACGTCGCCAGGAAGACCGGGGAGAGGAGGAGCATGAGGCCGCCGGACACGAACACGTCGAACGCCCGCTTCACGAAATACGCGCCGCGGACCGTGGCGTTCCACATCGCCAGGCGGAATCTGCTGCTTCGGCTGAGACGCGTACGGCGCTCAAGCTGGCGGACGAGGTCCGTCAGATCCGCACCGGCCACCGCGGCCGACCCCTCTCTGGCTCTCTTGTTCAAACCGTCGAATTAAACTCCTTCTTCGCTCCACGCAGGATCAAATCGCCTCGATGAGCGGTTCGATCTTCACCCACAGCTCGCCCGCTCGGGCGGTGTCGCCGGCCTTCACGGCCTCGCGCCAGCCCTGGACGACCTCGAAGACGGCGTTGTCGCCCACGGTCGCCGCGCTGCCCTTCAGGGTGTGCGCCAGACGATCCGCCGCGACCGGATCGCCCCCGGACGAAACATTCGCCTTCAGGTCGCCCCACAGCCTCACGGCGCTGTCGCGGTACTCCTCGTATATCGCGCCGAGCGTGTCGTCGTCCATTTCCGGCATCTGCTTCAGCAGCCATTCCTTTATGCATTCCTTCATTTATCCCCCCTTGATTTACGATTTGTCGCCACTGGATTTCAAATACTCCTCGGGCAGGGCGAACGTGAACACCGTCCTGTTCAACCCCGCGGTCCTCACGCGGCTGATGCTCTGCGTGAGCTTCTTCATTATCGCCTGCCCGCGTCCGTTCGCGGCAAGCGCCTCGTTCTGCTCGTCGAGCTTCGCCTCGGCGGCGGAGTACGACGAGGACGCGATCTGCGACCACGGCGCGCCCCTGTCCCAGACGCTGACCTGCATCGTCCCAAGGTCCTCGCGGATCGCGATTATGCACACCTCGCGCTGCTTCTCGAAGGCGTCGTAGCCGTGGCGGTAGATGTTCATGAGGTGCTCGTTCAGGAGAAGCTCCGCCTTCACCCCCAGTTCGTCGGACTTGAACCTGTCCGCCACCCATACGCCGGCGGAGTGGCTCACGGTGTCGATCTTCCCGGGCTGCATCCTCACGCGGTGCAAGTACGTCCGCCCGTCCGTCTTCGCAAACGGCGAGAAGACGCAGACCGACATGTCGTCCTGCTGGTGCGTGAAGCCCATGTCGTAGATCGCGCCGAAGAGACGGTATGGCAGCTCGCACAGGAACTCGCCCTTCGACGGCTGGTCGCGTATAGTGATGGCGACGAGTTCGTCGACGATGTCGTCGGGGATGCGGCTCTCGCCGCCGGGGTCGCTGGATACGTCGTATATGCCGTCGGACATCTGGACGTAGGCGTCGCCCGGATGGAAGTCGAACTCCACGACGTCGGAATCGTGGTACTCGGCGTCCGGCATGAGCCCGAGCGGCAGTCCGCCCCTCGCCTCCTTGTTGACGATCCGCCGCGCCCCGTCCCCAAGGTGCGAGATGTAGGGCTCGGGGTTGCCGCAGTTGAGGTAGCGGCAACGGCACGCCTCGAAGTCGACGTATACGATCGTGGCGGCCATGTACGCGACATCCCTCAAGTTCGCGGATATGAACTCGTGTATGAGCGAGGCGATGTGGTGGACGCGCCTCGCGATGGAGACTTCGATGTGCTTGAACTGCTTGAGGAACGCCTGGATCGCCGTCATCGCGAGCGCCGCGTTCGTCCCGTGGCCGGAGACGTCGCCGAAGATGACGAGGGCCGTCGTCTCCGTCGGGCGGTACCACTCCATGAGGTCGCCGGAGACTGACTCGAATGCGCGGATGCGGCATGAGTAGGCGTATTGGCGGCTTACGCTCGCCCAGTACGGGAGCATCGACTTCTGGACGCAGCTCGCAAGCCTGAGGCTCTTCTGCAGGGCGTCGCGCGAGCGCTCGAGCCCGATCCTCGCGCGGTAGAACTCCGAGACCTGCTGGATTCTCGTGACCAGCACATGGCGCGGGGCCGACTTGGAGACGTAGTAGGAGCGTATGTCGTCGGTCAGCTTCGACATGAAGGCGTTGTTCTCGTCGTTCACCATCGCCGTCAGGAAGACGATGGGGATGTCGGCGTTGAAGGAACGGACCATGTCCCTGAACATGAAGCCGTCCACGTCGCCCATGCTGACGTCGGACACGACTACGTGGATCTGGGTGCGACGGAGTATGCCGATCGCCTCGTCGGGCGTCGACGCCTCGTGCACGTTGAAGCCGGATGCCTTCAGATACGTGCCAATGGTGAACCGGACGAGCCGCTCGTCGTCCAGCATGAGAACCTGCATCTTCCCGTTGTCGTCTTCGGCCATCTACATCTCCTCTCCGCTTCAGCCGCTTCGGTATCGGTGCAAAACCGCGCATCACGGATATTATACCATAACAAGGGCGCGGTGTGAACCGTCCTAAAGGCTATATTACCGACGAAAGTATCTTTGCCAGGGCCTCGAACGTCACCGGCTTCAGCAGCGTCCCGGTGAATCCCAGATCCTGGTAGTTCTTGAGGATCTCGACGTCCGCCGTGACGGCGTAGACGGGGATGTCCTTCAGCTCAGGGTCTGCGCGCACTATGCGGATGAACTCCTCGCCGCCCATCTCGGGCATCCACATGTCCGTCAACACGAGGTCGAACGCCGCGCCGTCGCCCCTCAGCTCGTTCAGCGCCGCGCGTCCGTTGGACGCCGCGACGACCTTCGTTATCCCGTAGCGCTTGAGCATCTGCCTCAGCACCGTTATGTTGAGCGGCATGTCGTCCGCCACCAGGAGGCGCAGCTTCGCGATGGCCGGGTCGTGGGCGTCGATCTGGCGCTCCGTCCTCTCCGAGTACGACGCCGCCTCGGCGCGAAGCCTCGCGAGGTCCTCGCCGTCCGCGAAGCGCACGCGTTCCAGCCGGACGGTGAACACGCTCCCCACGCCCAGCTCGCTTTCGATGGTTATGCGCCCGCCCATAAGTTCGACGAGTTGGCGGCAGATGGCGAGCCCGAGCCCCGTGCCCTTGCGTCCGTCGGCGTGCGAGAGCTGGACGTAGGGCTGCATGAGCTTCTCCTTGTCCTCGGGCGAAATGCCGCGCCCGGTGTCGTGCACGGCGATGACGAGGCTTCCAGTCTTCTCGTCGCATTCGACCGTCACGTCGACGCCCCCCTTCTCCGTATACTTGACCGCGTTGCCCACGAGGTTCATCAGCACCTGGCGGAAGCGCATCCTGTCGAGGTACGGGAAGTGCCGCTCGGACGTGTGCAAGGAGGATATCGTCAACCCCGCGTGCTGGGCCTGCGGGAGGAAGACGTTCACGACCTCCGAGACGAGGCGCAGGACGTCCACCGGCTCCGGCTTGAGGACGATCTTGCCCGCACCGATCTTGCCCAGGTCGAGGACGTCGTTTATGAGTTCCAGGAGCTGCTTGCCTGACGTCTCTATGCCCTCCAGGTACATCTCGCGCTCGCTCCCGGTCGCGTCCCCGCGCCTGAGCAGCTCGGAGAAGCCGATGATGGAGTTGAGCGGCGAGCGGATGTCGTGCGAGACCGACGCGAAGAAGTAGTCCTTCGCCTTCTCGGCCGCAACCGCCGCGTCGCGCTCGCGCATCACGGCGGCGAGCATCTGCCTCTCCTTCGACTTGAACCGCAGAAGCCCGACCCTCATCGCGCCGTAGAAGCTCAGGAGCAGCATCACTATGCAGATGATCGTGTACGTCATGTTGAGGCGGCGGCACAAGACGATGTCGCCCGTGAACTTGTCGTACCTCACATGGACCCTCGAGAGCAGCTCCTTCAACGGCTCCGACGCCGCCCGCCAGATCCGCTCCTTGACGTCGTTGTACTCCTTGCCGAAGATGAGCCGCCCGGCGAGCTTGCGCTTTGCGTCGGCGTCCATCGCCCTCTCCTCGTCGGTCAGCTTCCAGTTGCGGAGCTTCTCCGGGAGCGCCGCTTCGTCCACCCCGCTCGCCGCCGCCGTCAGCCGCATTGCGTGGAACTCGGTCTCCATCAGGCGGACGGATTCGTCCATTCCCCTGTCGAGCGCCTCGGCGAGCGGCTCCGACCCGGGCACGTCCTTCAGCGCCTCCAGCGCGTGCTCGCGGCTGCGCGTCACGTCGGCTTCGTGGAAGTAGGCGCGCATGTACCTGATGTCCTCGAAGAGGACGTACCGCGTCACCTCGAGCGTGAGCCTGTCGGACCCTTCCCTGAACTCGATTCCGACCTCCGAGAGGTCCTGCCAGTACCTGTGGCTCGCCCCCACTTCGTCCGTCAGCCTCCAAAGCCTCCTGTAGCTGTCCAGCATGAACCCGACCGCGACAATCCAAACCACCGCCACCGTCACGACGAGGAGAATCCCGCCGTGGCGCCTCCTGCGGTTCAAGTCCTCCACTATCAGCCTTATTATGCTCATTGCCGCATACACCTTCCTCTCTTGAAATCCCCGCGCCTCGCACGCCGCTCGCGCGCGACCCGCGCCATGAAAAGCGGATTGCCTATTATGTACCGGCGGAACATCCGCCGCGGCTCCAGCATGAAACGGTGCATCCACTCGATCCCGTGCCTGCGCATCCACATCGGTGCCCTCGCATGGCGGCCGGACACGAAATCGAGAAGCCCGCCCACCGCAAGGACGCATCCGCAGTCGAGACTCCCCAGCCGCGCCGCTATCCACTTCTCCTGAAGCGGAACACCGAGCGCCACGAGCAGTATGTCGGGATGCGCGGCGGCGATGGCCGACTCCGCCTCCCCTGGCGGGCGGAACCCGTCGCACACTCCGGCGATCCTCAGAGCGGGGAACATCCGGACGGCATTCTCCGCCGCCTTCTCGGCCACGCCCGGCTCGCCGCCGAACATGAAGACGGAACGCGACCCGGGTCCGTCCCCTTCGACCGCGCGGCACAGCATCGGGAAAAGGTCCGTCCCATTCACGTTCGCCGGCACGGGGAAGCCCAGGATGCGCCCGGCGATGCGCACGCCGCTTCCATCCGGCCACACCGCATCGCAACTCTTCAGTATCTCGGCGTACTCCGCGTCCCGGTAGGCCGTGTTGAGGCAGTGGGCGTTGACGAACGCAAAGAACTTCGGCTTCGCGCCGGTGCGGACGCAGCCGGCGACTTCGCCGACCGCCTCCTCCATCGTCACGCAGTCCACCGGCACGCCGAAGACCTCCGCCTTGGGGAACGATCCGAGCAGTCCGCGCGCGCACTTCCGCCAGTCGAAGCACTCCGCCCTGGCCCTGCCCGCCGCAATCAAGGAATCCCTTCCGGGACCTTCCGCCGCCGCCTTCACGGCCCGCGCAATGTCGTCCGGATCCTCGGGATCGAACAGCTCCGCCGCGCCTTCTCCGATCTCGCCAAGCGATCCGGTCTTCGAGCACGCACACGGCACTCCCGCGTCCATCGCCTCGAGAAGGGAAAGCCCGAATCCCTCGAACCTGCTCGGGAAGACGTAGCACGACGCCTCCGCGTACAGCCGCCGGAGGTCCCCGGCGGGCACGAACCCCGTGAAGCGGATGAAGTCGCGATACGGACTGCTCCCGGCGAGTTCGTGAATTTTCTCCGCACCGTTCCAATCGCCGCCGACGAGGACGAGCGGATGCCGCTCGGCGAATTCGCGCGGCAGCCTACCGTACGCCTCTATCAGCGTCTCGTGGTTCTTCCCCGGATGCTCGATACGCGAGATGTAGAGGATCGATCCGCCCTCCGTCCCGCCCGTCCCGACGCCGGGGACACCGCCGGACTTCGTGAATCCGTTGTAGACGACCCTCACGATCGACTCCGGTATGCGCCAGTGCTCCACGAGGTCCTTCGCCGTGCTCTTCGATATCGCGACGACGGTGTGGGCCTTGCGGACAAAGTGCGGAAGCAGCCGCTTTATGTAGAACATCCTGAACTTGTCGTACTTCGCATCGACATGGTACTGTGCGAGATCGTGGACGACAGCGACGGTGGGGACGGGATACCTGCGGAACGCCCGCCTGTTCGCAGCGAGAAGCAGGCACGCAGCGCACCCCGACCGCTTGACGAGCGCAGGCGCGCGAAGAAGGTGCCAGAGCATGGACAACGCAGGCCTCTTCGTCCACCTGGGCGCGTCGATGTGGGCAAGCCCGGGGAAGAACTCCCCGGCCACGCCAGGCTCCGCCAGCAGAGTCACCTCGTGTCCGTCCGCCACCAGGGCGGCAACCACCTCGCGGCAGTACACCGATATCCCGGACTTCCCGTTGTCGAAGGGTATGACGTCGACCAGCAGTTTCATGACGGCGCCCCCTTCCCTTCGCATGCGGAACACGACTGAAAGCCCATTCGCCGCAGAATGACGTCGGGGGCGAAGTTCTCATGTGCGAACCGCAGGGCGCCCTTCGCAAGGCGCAACCTGTATGCGGGGTCCGCAATGCGGACGATCCCGGCCGCCAGCGCCTCGGGCGTCTTCTCCCCGACGAGAACGCCCGTCTCGCCGTCGATCAGCCACCCGGGCACTCCGCCCGTCGCGAAGCCGACGCACGGCACACCGCGGCAGTAGCCCTCCACGCCGGTGAGGCCGTACGGCTCGTTCCACCTTGACGGGAAGACCACGGCGTCCGCCTCGGCAAAGTACGCCTCCGGATTCTCGCACCAACCGGTGAAGACTATCGAATCGCGCTTTTCGGACGCGAAGGAAGCCGCCTTGGCGCGCAGCTTCGCCTCGTCGCGCCCGGAGCCGACCACGGTCAGCCTGAAGGGGATGTCGAGTAGGTTCACGGCGTCGAGGAGGATGTCAACCCCCTTCCCGGCGATGAGCTGGCCCATGAAGAGGAGGTTTAGCGGTTTAGGGCCTTTTAGGGTCGAGTTAGGGTCTTTTAGGGTCTTTTTAGGGTCTTTTAGCGTCAGTTTAGGGTCTTTTAGCGTCGACCCTAAATCGACCCTACTCGACCCTATCTCCCCCTCATGGAAGAAGGGAGCGACGATGGATATGTCGTCGGCATTGAAGCCGTTTCTGAGAAGCGCGTCCCGCGTGAAGGCCGACGGCGCGAAAATCCTCACGCCCTTCATCTCGGCGAAGAACGCGCGCATCGGACGCGTCAGCGCCCGCCAGATCCATCGCGGACGCGTCACCATCGCGCAGAGCCTGCATCTTGCCGGCGAATACGCCCTCGTGCAGTTGCACCTGAACGGCGTGTACCCGTGCCGCCTCAGGCAGTAGAGCTCGTGGTCGTGCGCGAAGAAGTGAAGCCGTCCGCCGCACTGCGACTTCAGCCGCCTGAGCGCCGCGGGCGACGGCGGGACCTTGTGCATGAGCACGTATGAGTAGCCGGACGCGTCCTCCGGCGGATCGCCCATCACGTCGACCTTGTACCCGCGCGAGCGCAGGAGGTCCGCCATTCTCGCGGCGAACCGCTCCAGTCCGCCGTGGTACTTCGGATACACCCCCGTGAACAGGACGGTCGGCGTCTTGCCGCAGGCGGCCTGCCGCTGGCGGACGGAGGTGGAGACGTAGCGCGGCGGACGCCCCTCGCGGAAATCGGCGACTCCGCGCTCGTGGCTCATCCTCTGCAGCCAGCGCCGCCTCGGGGACGAAAGCATCGTACACAGGCCCTTCCAGAAGCCGACGGACGCCGAACCGTCCATTACATACCTGGCGTCGCGCAGGGACTCCGCCAGCACGCGAAGGAACGTCTTCGCAAAGGGCGCCGGCCGGTCGCCGAATATCTGCGCGTCCGCATACCCCTCTCCGTAGAAGCGGCGGACCAGCTGGTCGTTCGTGTAGTCGTGGGAGTGCTCGACGCGCGAAAGCGGCGAGTAGACGCGCCTGAAGCCCTTGCGCCTGTTCGCCCATTCGACGTCCTCGGAGTATATGAGCGTTTCGTCGAAGGGGTACTTCTGAAGGTCGTACTTCATCGCGGCCGACGACGCAAGCGAGAAGAAGTGCGGCCAGTCGGCGGAGACGAGCCCGTTCCCGAATGCCCTGACGGAGTCCTTCTTCACCAGCACGTCGGCGTCGGGGCGAGGCAGCTGGTTCGCGAACACGACGTCCGCCCGCCCGCAGTCGAGCGGCGCAATCAGGTTCTCGAGCCAGTCGCAGTCGAGCGGCACGGCGTCCGCATTGTTGAAGACTATCACACGCCCGGACGCCGCCTTCACCATAGCGTTGAGCATCCGCCCCGGACGGTACTCGCCGTCGGGAGGCGGAATGGTGCGTATCATGTACCTGCCGGACCTCGCCGCCCGCGTCTTCGCCGCCTCGACGACGTACAGCGAATCGTCCGTCGACGCGTCGTCGCAGACTATCACCTCCAGTATGCGCGTGGAGTGCTGGGCCTCGATGCCCGCAAGCGTCCTCTCAAGGTATCGCGCCTCGTTGCGGGACCTCACGAGGATGGACACGTCCCGTCCGCCAGTGACGCGCTTCACAAAGCCTTCGGTCTTGACTCCGAGCACCGTCTCCCTGTATATCCCCTCCAGCCTGTCGACGATCGCCGGCCACATGAAACCGGACGCCGTCCTGCGCCCCCCCTCCGCTATCCGCGCGGCCAGCGCCTCGTCCATGACGAAGCGCGAGAAGGCGTACTTGAGGCTGTCCGGCGCGGCGGGGTCGAAGAGGAGCCCGTTCTTGCCGTCGTGCACGAAGTCGACGAGTCCGCCGACGGCGGACGCGACGAGGGGTATGCCTCGCTGCATCGCCTCCAGCGCGACGATGCCGAAAGGCTCGTGTATGCTCGGCAGGACGAAGACGTCCGCCTTGGCGTACTCCGCCTCCAGCTCCGCGCTTCCCGGCGGGAGGCCGGGGATCATCGTGAACCTGTCCTCCAGGGCGAGTTCGCGGACGCGGGCGAGTATCTTGTCGCCGTACCACTTCGCCGTCACGGGTCCGACAAGCGTGAGCCTTGCGCTCGGAAGTCCGGCAAGGAGCTCCACCAGCGCAAGCTGGTTCTTCTGGTAGTCTATCCGCGAGACGCAGAGGATGTTCTTCACGGCCCTGGGGTCCGCAAGGGACGCGCGGCTCCGGGCGTTGCCGCGCCCGATCACCTCGGCGGGCGGTTCCACGCCGTTGGGCAGGTAGTGCACCCGGCCCGCGCCATACTTCTCGGCGAGCTTCCGCTTCTCGGCGTAGGAGATGCAGATTATCGCGTCGACCTGCTCGAGAGGATCGAAATTGAGCCCCATTAGCCGGTCGATGATGCCGCCGTAGGGTATCTTGCGCTTCATCGGACGGAGCATCTCCTCCATTTCCGACTCCGGTACCGCCATCGCGCCGCCGTGCAGCGACATGACGGACGGGACGCACAGCTCCTCCGCAAGCCCCGCCGCCGCGCAGGCGAGCCGCCCGCCCGCGTGTATGTGGATGAGGTCGGGCTTGAAGTCCTCCACGGCCCTCATGAGCGCCGGCGAGATGGGGCTGCCCCCCTTCTTGTCCAGCGCTATGCGGTCGGACTCCGGCATGGGCCAGTACGGGTAGTAGTACGCATACCCCTCCGTCGAGCCGGGCGGCTGGCAGGCCGATGTGAAGAAAATGCGCACGTCGTCCCCGCGGCGGAGCTGCTCCGTCGCTATGTGGGAGACGACCGTCTCCGTTCCGCCCCATTCGTTCCTGGCGTAGCGTCTGACTATGTGCGCAATTTTCACCAGTCTACTTGTTGAACGCCTTCTCCGCAGCCTCGACGGTGTCGTATATCTCGAAGACGCGGAACACCTTTGTTATGTCGAACACGATGCGCGGGTGCGGCTGGAGGCATGCGAGGCGGACGGTTCCGCCGGCCGCCTTGGCGCGCTGCAGTATGTACACGAGCGCACCCAGCCCCGACGAGTCCACGTGCGTCATGTTCGTGAAGTCGAAGACGACGTTCGGCGTCTTCTCCATCTCCGCCGACACCCTCTCCTTGAGCTCCTCGGAGCACGACGCCACGAGACGCCCGTCGACGGCCACTATTATGAGCCCTTCCTTGCTCTCTATCTTTATCTCCATAAGCCTCCTTATTGCTTGTTAGTTGTTCCCGGGGCCTCCGACTTCGAAGCCCGCCTTCATCAATCTGAAATAGTCCTTCACCCCGCGCACCCAGTCCGGGATCGGCGCCGTGGACATCACGGCCGCCTTCGAGTGGACGTCGCGCGGATCGAACCCGTGCATCCCCGCGAGCGGGGCGAGCCCCATGTCGCTGGGGACGATCTGCACGCCCGGCTTCACAAGGAAGATGGCGTCGCCGAACGCCCTGTCCCTGCGCCACACCCCGTTCTCCCGCTCGTCGCCCTCCGTGAGCCAGCGTCCGTCCCCGGCGAATGGCGCGAGAGCCGCCTCGATGCGCTCCCTCGCGCCTGGCTTGAGGTACGTAACCCTGAAAAGCGTCGAGTCGTAGCACGCGCCGTAGTCGCGCCCGAGGACGAGCCCCGTCGCCTCCACCGCGCCCTTCAGGTCCACGGTCTTGGTGAGCGGCGTCATCCCGTGGTCGGAGAAGACGGTGAGCGTCCAGGGGCGTCCGGTGGACTTCGCGGCCGCGACGAGGCGGAGGATGCGCTGTCGGTACCATGCGAGCTTCGCCTTCACCTCGGGGTTGACGGAAGGCGCGGCGAACTTGTGCCGCAGGGCGTCCAGTTCGGCGGTGTAGATGAAGACGAAGTCAGTCCCCATCCCGATCTCCTTCGCGCCTATAGCGAGGTTCTCCTCGTCCGGGCGCCGCCAGTCGCTGATGTGGTGGGGGACGCCCGCGCGCACGAGTTCGTCCGCGATGTTCGCGACGCCCTCCATGCCGCCGGGGACGAAGAGGTCCCTCTTCTCGCAGTAGTCGACGTAGGGGAGCTTCTCCGGCGTCATCTGGTAGAGCTGGAAGTAGCCCGTTATCCCGAGGGCGCGCTTGACGGCCTTCGAGATCCACCCGCGGACTCGCGGGCGGTTGAAGACGGCGCGCGGACGCATGAGGCGCATGATGCGGGCGACGCGGCGGAACGGACTCCTCTCGGGGGCCCATGCGAAGAGGCCGAGGTGCCCGTGCTCGTCGGGCTGCCTGCCGGAGAGGATCGTCGGGATCGCAGACGAGGAGTATCCGAACTGCATGTCCACCGCGCGCCTGTTCGGCAGGACGTCCGAGAGGAACCCGGTAGGCTCCACCACGTCCCATCCGAGCGCGTCGATGAACAGATATATCGAAATCCCCTTCACTGTCCCGTCTTCTCCCTTAGTCACGCATTCAGCACCGGCTTGAGCACGTCGAAGGTCACTGGCTTCAACAGTATGCCGTTGAAGCCGTCCAGTGCAACGTGGTTCCGAATCTCCACGTCAGCCGTGATTGCGTACACCGGCAGTCCGTCGAACCGCCTGTCGGCGCGCATGGCGCGGACGAGCCCCTCGCCGTCCAGCTCAGGCATCCACATGTCGGTGAGCACGAGGTCGAAGCCGCCCTCGCGAAGCCTCTCCAGCGCCTCCTTGCCGTTCTCCGCCTTGACGACCTCCCTTACGCCCAGGCGCTTGAGCATCGACGAAAGGACCATCAGGTTCACCTTGGAGTCGTCGGCTATGAGGACCTTCGTGTAGCGCGAATGCGCAGCATCCACGGCGCTCAGGCTCATGAGCTGTGCGTCCTTCCTCCCGGGCCGGACGGTGCCCGCACACGCCTTGACACCCGGTATCTTCAGGTAGAAGACGGTCCCCCTGCCCACCTCGCTCTCGAACTCTATCCGGCCGTGCATGGCGGATGCGAGCTGGCGGCAGATTGCGAGGCCGAGCCCCGTGCCGCCCTTCTTGACGCCCTTCCCGAACTGGACGTACGGCGTGTCGATGAACTTCCTCTCCTCGTTCGATATGCCGCAGCCCGTGTCCTCCACGGCGACGGTGAGCGTCCCGGCTCCCGCGCCTGGCGAATCGGGCTCGAAGGACGCCCTCACCTCCACAAAGCCCTTCACGGTGAACTTTACGGCGTTCCCCGCGAGGTTGAAGATGATCTGGCGGATGCGCTGCGGGTCGATCTCCAGGAGCGGCATAGGCGACATCCTGCTGCGTATGTCGACCGCCGCGCCGGGGTTCGCGACCTTGAAGGAACCCACTATCTCCGAAATGAGCTTAGCGCAGTCCGTAGGCTCCGGGCTGACGACCACCTTGCCCGCCTCGAGTTTCGAGAGGTCCAGCACGTCGTTCACGAGCTGCAGGAGCGTCTTGCCGCTCAAGATTATGGAGTCTATCGCATTGTCGCGCTCCTGCTCCGTGGCGAAGCCCAGCTTCAGCATCTGCGAAAGCCCTATGACGGCGTTGAGCGGCGTCCTGATGTCGTGGCTCACCGTCGAGAAGAAGAACTTCGCCTTGTCCGCCGCCCTTGCGCGGTCGAGCGCCGCCTTGAGCTCGTCGTGGGCGTCGCGCCGGCGGATGGCGATGGAAAGGACCTCCGCAAGACGGTGGAGATGGCCCCATTCGTCGTCGCTCAGGAGGCGGCGGCTGTGGTGGCCTATCTGTATCGCGCCCCAGAACTTGCCGTTGACGCGCACGGCCGCGAGCTGGGTGTGGCGGATCGCAGCCGACGCGATCTGCGCCTCGTTGAAGCCGTGGTCGAGCCACAACCTGCGCGACTCCTCGTCGCCGAGCTCGATTGCGTCGTGCTCGCCGAAGCGGTCCGCAAGCTCGCCCACCGCCGCGTCCGCAATGCCGCGCCGAAGGTCGGGCAGGACGCTCACCCTGTCCGGGTCGTACTGGCAGACGACCGCGCTATGCCCGTCGTCGAGCACCTTCACAAGGGAGCAGTAGTCCGCATTGAAACGCTCGCAGACGATCTTGACGAACGGCGTTAGGTCGTCGAGCGTCTCGGACGCCTGGAGCTCGTGGAGCGCGCGGGACATCGTCTCGAAGTTCGCGTTGGCGATCTGGTACGGACGCTGCAGCCGCGCGCGCTCGAGCGACAGGGCGAGCGTTTCGGCGGCGAACATGACGACACTCTCGGACACCTCGAAGAAGTGGTGGGGCTCCTTGTCGAAAATGGCCGCGACCTGGACGACCATTTCGCCCCCCTTCATCACGCGCGCACCGAGGAACGCCATCGCCCCCGCGCCTTCCGGCCACGACTCGGGGTTCAGCCTGGACGCATCCTCGACGTTCACGATGTCGCCCGTCCCGAACGCCTCCCACGCCGCCTTGCGTCCGTCGGTGGCGTCGTCCTCCCTGCGCCCGTCAGCCCAGCAGATGTGGCGCGGACCGTCCGAGAACCGAATCGCGACCCTGTCGCAGCCGAAGTATTCGACGAGCAGCCTCGCTATGTACTCGATGTTCTCCTCGTGGTTGAGATGGTCGATGGCGTACGCGAGGAGCTTCGCCTTGAACGCCTCCGAATCGGCCCTGCGGCTGTCGTACATCTCGTCCCTCATGAGGCAGAAGATGAGCTTCACGCCGTCCCATGTCACGATCCTCTGCTTGCGACGGTTCACCTTGTAGCCGACGCCGCCCCTCGTTGTCGGCATGGCGCCCTCGTAGAAGAGCGGCGCGTCGGACTCAAGGGCCTCCTCGTCCTTCGCGCGCGACTCCATGGCGAACTTCGGACCGAACAGCTCCTCGTCTGTCGAGCCGACGATCCTGTCCTTGTCAAGCCCCGTCAGCTTGGCGAACGCATCGTTGCATACGATGTACCTGAAGCCGTCGGAGGCGTCCTTCACGTAGCACGGCGACGGCGAAATATCGACGAAGCGCGTAATGAGGGCCTTGCGCCTCGCCATGGCGACCGCCTTGGAATCGTCGGGATGCAGGTCCGGCCACGACTCGTCGACCGGGACCCGCGGCCCCGCCCCCACAGTCGGCGCGACGGCGCCCGAACGCAGGCGCACGTCGGCCATCCGGCGGTAGTTGACAACCAAACAAATCAGGGCGGCCGCTCCTGCGGTCGCCGCCAAGGCAACTACTGCCAATGCGAACACTACGAAACTTTGCACTCCCCCTCCTAAGTTTATCATGCAAAGAGCTAGATGCTTAGTTCTTAGGTTGATGGTATTATAGCATAAAAAAGACGTATTTGGCTATAGGAAAATTGCCGGGCGCATCTGCGCAGTCCACCACGCACCCCGGCCCGTCAGCCGGAGACGAGGTCGCTTTTGCGCGACATGACGAGTCCCGAAAGAAGCGCGAAGACGAGCGGCAGGAGGACGACGTTCACGCCGACGGCCTCCAGCGCCTCGGCGCGCTCGACGCACGAGTCGCTTTCGAGCGCGGACACGGGGCTGTACACGCTGAACGGCGCCGTCACGCGCGCCGCGGCCTCGGTGAGCGCAAGGCTCATCCTGTCCACGCGGTTCATCGTCGTCGGATCGGGATAGTCCTCCAGCACGCTCGGACTGACCACCATGACGACGAGCATCGCGACGACTGAGAAGACGGCGACGCTCCTCCCGAGAGCCGCCCCGAGGAAGACGGCGACGGCGACGATGAGCGAGAGGACGGACGTCAACTCGAGCCACGCCCTGAAGGCGTTCCATGCGAAGTTGTCCGCCCGCACGAGGAGGTTGAGGTCCTTGCGCGGATTGATTGTAACGGACGCCTCGCCCCCGTTCCTGAAGACGAGTTCTTCGCCGTCCGAATTCGATTCCCCTTCCAGCGGAACCCTTACGATCATCTTGTTTATGTGCGAAAGCACGCCCTTGAGCCCGCCCAGCGAGAACTCTCCGCCTACGTGCTTCAGACGTCCGTAGAGGTCCGTCACCCGCACCCTCACGGCCATTTCCGCATCCTGCGGGACGGACTTTAGGTCAAACCTCCAGCTTGCCGTCGCGTTGGTCGCGACCGTCTGGAGCTGGTCCTTCACATATTGCACGAGGTAGAGCTTCACCTCGCGCTCGCCCTGCGACTCAACCTTCTCCCTGAAGTCCGGGTACTTCTCCATGTACTCGTCGAACAGGCGGTCCGCCTCGGCCTTCGGCGACTCCATCACCGGCGCGAGGACGTGGTCGCACGCCCGCCCGCCGCCGACCTGCGCCACGAGGACCGCGGACGACACTCCGAGGATCGCCGCGCCGGCGGACACGAGCGCGAACATCCGTGCGAGCGCGACGACGAAATGACGCACGGGCCGCACGAGCGTGAGCTGGAGCCTCTTGGCCTCGCGCTCCTTGGAGAGCGAGCCCGCGGCGGACGATGCGAGCGACACGAGGACGAGGGCGAACACAACGCCGATGGAGTAGCGGACGTTCAGTTCAAACGCGCCGGCCGCCGTACCGTCGTCCTTGACGAGATGGGGGACGGCGAACATCCACGCGACGGACGCAACGAGCATCAGCGCGAACGCCCTGGAGCGGACGAGCGCGCGCCATTCGAGGCGGAATATCTCCCAGAACGCCTTCACTTCAGGAACTCCGCGACCTTGAAATCACGTCCCTCGCCGACCTTGGCGAGGAAGAACTTCTCAAGCGACGTGCCGATCTCCCCGATCTTCCCCTCTGCGACCTTCCTCCCGTGGTTGAGGATCGCCACCCTGTCGCAGACGTCCTCGGCGTCCGCAAGGAGATGTGACGTCATGAGTATCGTCATGCCGCCTGCGGCGAGCGTCTTGACGAGCGTCTTCACCTCGTTCGTCGAAACGGGGTCGAGTCCGCTCGTCGGCTCGTCAAGTACGAGCAGCTCGGGCTTGCCGATGAGGGAGCTGGCGAGCGCGATCCGGCGGGACATTCCCTTCGAGAACCCTCCGACCGCGCGGTCCGCGACGTCGGCCATCCCCGTCATCTCCAGAAGCTCCGCCGCGCGCGATCGGGAGGTCCGGCGGTCGAGCCCGCAAAGCCCCGCGTAGTACAGGAGCGTCTCCCTCGCAGTGAGGAACGGATGCAGGTAGCTCAGCTCGGGGAGGTAGCCGAGGCGTCGGCGGGCCTCCACGGACGAAGGGTCGTGGCCGAAGAGGCTTACGGACCCCTCGGACGGCCTGACCAGTCCGAGGATCATCTTTATCGTCGTGGACTTGCCGCTGCCGTTCGGACCCAGCAGACCGAACACCTCGCCCCCGCCGACGGCGAGGTCGAGTCCGTCGACGGCCTTGACCGTCGGCCTGAGCCAGAAGTCCGTGAAAGTCTTCCTTACACCCTTGATTTCGACTACGTTCATACTTCACCCCACGTCGCGGTCCCCGAAAAGCGATATGCCCAGCACCGCGAACGCAGCGAGGAACGGCAGCGTCGCAGCGGCGGCGACGGCGACGTACCCCCACGAAGGGGAACCGCCCTTCGCCAGGGCGTCCGAAAGGTAGTACCCGGAAAGCGCAGGGAGCGAGACGGCGAAAAGCGCCGCGGAAAGGGAGGCGGCGGCGTTGCCCTTGAAGCGGACGGCGAACGCGGCCGCGGCAGTTGCGAAGACTGGCGCGGGGAGGACGACCGCGACGAGCGCGGGGACGAGCCGCCGCGCCGATGCGAGTACGTCGTACGCCGCATTGGGGAAGGCCGACGCGCAGAACATGCGCGCCGCGACCGCCGCGATTGCCAGCGCAACGGGCGCGAGGAGAAAGGCGATGCGGACGGCGTTGACGGTGAAGCGGCGGGAGGCGAACCTGTTGAGCGCCGCCGCCACTGCGAGCGGCAGTATCATCACGGCGGTGTCGAGCGCGATGGCGGGCCCCCAGACAAGCGGGATGTCGCCCTTCACCGCCGCGATGAGTCCGCCGGTCTCCGCCCCGATCGTCGTGACCAAGACGACGCATCCGGTCGTCACGGCGAACACGAGGTACGCGCCGACCGCGCCTGCGACCTTGGACAGGAAGAACCCCGCGCGGGAGACGGGATGGGAGAGGGCCATCTGGGCCGTCCCGGACTCGATCTCGCGCCTGAAGACGCGAATCGTGCAGAACACGGCGTAGGCGAGTCCGAAGACGAGCAGCGCGGAGAGCCCCGCCTCGCGCGCCATGCGCGAAGGCTCGCCGAACTGGTGCAAATGGAAGGCGGCGGCGATTGAAACCATCGCCGCCGCACTCAGTGTGATGAGCAGCGCCAACGGTTCCGACGTCATTTCAAGCGTCGTCGCGCGGACGATGGCCCACCAGCTCCTCATTTCCGCATTAGAACCAAAGAGTCTCGAAGTCGGTGTAGAGGAGGTAGCCGAGGAATCCGATGCCGATGCACGCCGCGATCTGGAGGATCAGATCGAAGACGGCAAGCCCGGCGGGGACGTCCGCCACGGTATTGGCCGCAGGCTCGGGAAGCGCCGCGACAGGCGCCGCCGCAGGCACGTCCGCGACATCCGGGATGTCCGCGACTTCTCCGCCCTCTGCGGTTGCGGCGGCCTCGGGTTCGGGCGCGGCGCCCGGCTTCTTGACGCCGAACTTGCCCGTCGGACGCACTCCGCCGCCGGGGCGGGCGATCTTCAGCGTCTTGCGCTGGGTGATCGTCGCCGCTGCCGACTCCGCCGCCGCGGGCTCGGCCGGGGCCGGCTCGGGTGCGGGCGCCTGGAGGTCGACGGGGCGCTTGATGCGGATCGTCTTCATCGGGGCTGCCTCGTTCTGCACGGGGGCGACGCCGATCGCGTCCGAAAGCGAAATGCGCGCGGTCCTGGACTTCGACGCCTGCTTCTGTGCGTCGGTCAGGCTCTGGTCCGCAATGATGCCCGTCTTGTGGAGAATCGCCTGCTGGGGAATCTGCTGGGTGACGCCCTTCAGCTTCTGGGTGACGGACTTCAGCTGCTCCATCGAGTCCGGCGCGGCCGGGGCGGCGGGCTTCGGGACGCCCACCTGCGTGGGCAGCTTCAACCCGGGATTGACGCCCGGCTTCGCGCCGCCCAGGGTGGGCTTGCGGATGACCGGCTTCAGCTTAAGCGTGGACGCGTGCGCCGAGGTGGCCGCGCCGAGCGGATTCACCGCCGGCGGTTTCGGTGCGCTGATAGGGCTCAGATTCTCTTCTGCCATCGTCTTCCTCCTTGTCGTGAAAATGGTTCGCGGTTGAAGGGCCTTAGACCGCCATCACCTCGGACTCCTTGGCCTTCAGCTCGGCGTCGATCTTCGCGATGCCGGCGTCAGTCGCCTTCTGGATCTTGTCCAGGGCCGACTTGAGGTCGTCCTCGGAGATCTTCTTGTCCTTCTCGAGCTTCTTCGCGGCGTCGTTCGCATCGCGGCGGACGTTGCGCATGGCGACCTTCTGGGCCTCCGCCTGCGTCTTCGCGACCTTGACGATCTCCTTGCGGCGCTCCTCGTTGAGCTCGGGAACCGTGATGCGCAGGACCTTCCCGTCGGTCTGCGGCGTGACACCGAGGTTCGCGGCGAGGATCGCCTTGTTCATCTCGGCGAGGACCGTCGGATCGAACGGGGTGATCTTGATCTGACGCGCCTCGGGCGTTGAAATCGTGCCGAGGTTCTTGATCGGCGTCGGGCAGCCGTAGTAGTCGACCTTGATCTGGTCGACCATCGCCGGGTTCGCCTTGCCCGTCCTCAATCCCGCGAACTGCTGCTTCAAGGCGTCGAAGCTCTTCTGGATCTTGGCGTTCGCATCGTTCAAGACTTCACTGACTGTTTCCATTTTTGGTTCCTCTTGTTTTCAAGACTTTTCGATCAAGGCTCTCGCCCTTAACTTTTAACTCCCAACTCCTAACTCTTAACTCACTATGGTCCCCACCGCCTCTCCCTTCACGACGCGCTCGAGCGCGTCGCCGTCGAAGAAGTCGAACACGACGATCGGGATCTCGTTGTCCATGCAAAGCGCGAACGCGGCGGAGTCCATGACCTTGAGCCGCTTCTCGAGCGCCGTCTCGTACTTGAGCGTCGAATACTTCTTCGCCTTCGGGTCCTTCTTCGGGTCGGCCGTGTAGATCCCGTCGACCTTCGTCGCCTTGAGAAGCGCCCCGGCGCCGATCTCGCTCGCCCTGAGCGCCGCGGCGGAGTCTGTCGAGAAGTAGGGGTTCCCGGTGCCGCCGGCGAAGATCACGACGCGCCCCTTCTCGAAGTGGCGCAGCGCCTTGCGCTGAACGAACGGCTCGGCGATCTTGTCGATGGCGAAGGCCGTCATCACGCGCGTCGGGACGCCGATCGTCTCGAGCGCGTTCATCATCGCGAGCGCGTTGATGACCGTCGCGAGCATGCCCATCGAGTCGCCTGTGACGCGATCGACGCCCTTCCCCGCGCCCGTGAGCCCGCGGAAGATGTTGCCGCCGCCGAGGACGATGCCGACCTGGACGCCCATCTTGTGTATCTTCTTGACCCTTTCGGCCATGAAAGCAAGATTCTTCGGGTCGATGCACTCGCCGGTCTCCCGGTTGCCGAGGACTTCGCCCGAAAGCTTCAGCAGTATCCTGCCGTACTTCACCTTGTTTTTTCTATTCACAATGTAGATTATACAATTTTGAGGGCGATTAGGCAATAGCGGAGTGAGAAAAAAGTGGAGGGGCGGACGGACTCATTCGACCGGCGCGGCGGGGTTCCCGTGCACCGTAACCCCGTCCGGCACGTCCAGGAACGCGACGGACCCCGCGCCGACGACTGCGTATGCGCCCACCGTCCGCCTCGGCGTCACGACCGCGCCCGGATAGACCTGCGCGCCCTCGCCGAGCCTCACGCCCCCGCCTATCGCGCACTGCGCGTAGACGTGGGAGAAGTCGCCGAGGATCGAGTCGTGGCCGACGGACGCGTTGTGGAAGACGTCCGCATGGCGTCCAACCGCGACGTCGGCCGTGAGCGACACGCCGGGCGCGATGTAGCATCCGTCGCCTATCGTCACGTTCGGTCCCATGAAGACGGACTTGTGGACGAGCGAGACGAACCGCCCGCCCTTCGCCTCCACGGCCTCGGCGCACCGCTTGCGCGCCCTCACGCTGCCCAGCGCGGTGATGAACACGTCGTCCGCCTCCGGCACGTAGGTCGCCGGGTCCCCGACGACGGGCGGATACCCCGCGAAGCCGTCGAGCGCGTCCGCGCGCGCGTCGAGGAAGCCCTTCACGTCGAATTCCGTGCCGTAGCCCGCCGACTCGCCCGCCATGGCGAACGCCTCGCGTCCGAACCCGCCCGCGCCGATTATCAGGAGGTGCTTCATCCCAGCACCCTTTCCATGAGCGCCCCGGCAGTCGCGAACCCGGCGAGGTCCCTCAGCGGGACCTCGCGTCCGAAGCACTGCGAAATCATGACCTTCAGCGCGAACGCCGTGAGAGACCCCCACAGCGGCGTCTCGCGGTAGTCGGCGTCAGGAGCTATCGAGGCGACCTCCAGGACGTCCGCCAGCTGCGCGAGGAACTCGCGCGACCTATCTTCGTATGTTGAGTCCATATTCCTTCAGTTTAGCAAACCGCCCGTCCGGTTGCAAGCCCGCAGACGGCCGTCCGCAGTCTCCTCAAGCTCGCTTATCGGAACCTTCCTCCCGGCGCCCGGCAAGTCCGCCACGAACCTCGGCATGGAGAGCCCCCCTATCGCCTCCGCGCAGGCGCGCTCGATCTCCAGCGCGCGCCGGAGCGGCACGCGGAACCGTCCGATCCCCGCAACCGGGTCGCACATGAAGACGTAGTAGGGGCGTATCCGCGCGGACGAAAGCGCGCGCAGGAGCCGCAGCATCTCGTCCGCGGAGTCGTTGACGCCCCTCAGCAGGACCGTCTGGCAGCTAACGGGGATGCCGCGCCCGACGAGCCGCGCCGCGGCCTCGCGCGCATCCGGCGTCACCTCGTCCGCGCAGTTGAACTGCGTGTTGACCCAGACCTTGCGGCTCTTCGCAAGGCGCTTCGCGAGGCGCTTCGTGATGCGCTTCGGATTCGTGCACGGTGCGCGGGTGCAGACGCGGACGACCTCCACCTGCTCGAGCGACGCGAAGGCGTCCACGAACGCCATGACCGCGTCGTCGGCAAGGGTCAGGACGTCACCGCCGGAGAGGAGCACGTCCCGGACGCCGGGGTGCCGGCGGACGTATCGCACGCACTCGGCGAGCTCACCCGGGGTGGACACGACCTCCGCCCGCCCGAGAAGCCCCCTTCTCGTGCAGTGGCGGCAGTTCATGAAGCACCTGTCGGAGGTCATGACGAGCACGCGGTCGGGGAAGCGCTGCTTGAGCCCGCGGCACTTCGACGCGTGCGTGAGCTCGCCGAACGGATCGGGCGGGTATCCGTCGTCCGCCTCGGCGTCGCGCCGCCCCGCCTCCCCGTCGTAGACCTGGAGCGCGAAGCGCGGCGAGGATTCCGCAAGCGCGCGGGAATACGGACACGCCGCCTCTGGGAAATCACTGCTCTTCATTGAACAACGACGCCGGTATGAAGCAGAACGCGAGGGCGTGCTCGCGCATTACGCGGGTCGTGACCGCTATGTCGCGCCCCTGGAAGTTCTTGAAGACGTCGACCCACGCGCCGGTGAGGCGGACCGTCATCGCGCCCGAGTCGGCGAGGTAGCTGGTTATGACCATCTCCTTGGGCGGATAGCGTATGCCAGTTCCAAGCGCCTTCGAGACGGCCTCCTTGGCGCACCAGAAGCGGATTATCGCCTGCGCGGCGTTCGGCACCTTCGTGGCGAGCGCGAGCTCCTCGGGCGAGAAGACGCCGAAGGCGAACTCCTCGGAGAGGTTGCGCAGGGCCGACTCCACGTCGACGCCCACGCGCGCGTTGGACGCGGCGAGCGCGACGACGAACTGCGACGTATGGGCGATGGCGACGTCGATCCTGGACGTCAGGTTGTCCCCCCACGCGCCGATGGCCTGCGGCTTGCCGTTCTCGTTCGGCCATATCTGGACGTCCGCATAGCTCCACCTCGCCTGGTGGTAGTCGTGGAGGTACCGGCGGACGGCCTCCTTCGCCGCGATACGTCCGAACAGCCACTCCGTGCGGCGCGAGACGGACCCCTTCATCTCCGACATCTCCTTGCGCTCTGGCGCGTTCAGCACGACGCAGCCGAGTATCTTGAGCCACAGCTCCTCGTTCCGCTCGAAGACGGGGTACGGGACGTCCGTGATGACGGCGGACGAGACGTCCGTCCCCGGATTGCCGAGGAACTCCGCCGACAGGCTTTCGCTCACGAACCGCGTCGCCGGCTGGAGCACCATCTCGCAGAACTCCTTCGGGACGCGCTCGGTGATCTCCTCCCATCCGTCCACTTCGAGCACGACGCCGCCGTTGCCGTCCGTCACCGTTATGTCGCACAGGTGCGAACGCGGCGTGACGCCGGTGAGCCGCATGTAGCAGTTGAGCCGCGCGCCCTCCTTGGGGACGGGCCCTCGCAGCTCCATCCTGCGGAAGCGGAACGGGAACGAAAAGGCCCCCGTGAACTTCTCATGGCACCGCCAGAGCTTGAATCCGCTCGTGACGTCGTGCATGAGAAGCGGGTTCACCGCCCACAGCGGAAGCCGCGTGAACGTCACGTTGCCTGCGAGCTGCGGGACCTCCACCTCGTAGTTGAGGCCGTTTTCGGACCACTCCTCCGCGAAGACGATGCCCCTCAGGCGGCGTCCGTACCCCATCTTGAGCGGATAGATGTCGCGTCCGGACCAGTGGACCGACCTCGGGTGCACGAGAGGGTCGACCGTCGCCGGCTTCGGCGCCAGCGGCTCGCCCGCGAGGACGACGTTAGCCTCCATGAGCGGCCACGTGAACTCGTCGTCCGGCGAGTCGGTCCTTATCTGCACCTTGACGGCGGCGGTGCTGGGGTCGTCGGGCGATATGCGCTCGCCGTGGACCGTGAGCTTTAGCGCCCCCTTCACGAACTGCACCTGCCTGCGGCAGACGAAGTCCTCTACCGCGACGAGGTGCCTGTTGGGGACGACGCGCGAGGCAGTCTCGGCCATTATCTCGACCGCGACGGGGATCGGCAGGATGACGAGCCCCCTCAGGTTCGGGTCGGAGTACGACAGCTGGCTCGCGCCGTAGGAGAAGTCGCCGATGAACGGCGCGTCGATGAGCCGGAACTCCTTCGTGAATTCGTATGATACGCCGGGAGTCTGCTCCGTCGGCGGCGCGTCGGAGATCAGCGGATCGCTCGCGCCGCTTTCGAACTGGAGGCGCGAGCTCTCGCGCGCCGCCTTCGCCGCCGCGCGCGCGGCCGCCTTCGCGCCGCGCCCCTTCGGCTCCTGGAGGTAGCTCGCGGCGGGCGCCGTCTCGCCCAGGAGCGTCAGCTTCGGGAACG
Organism: uncultured Verrucomicrobiota bacterium; assembly: GCA_946610035.1. GTDB lineage: Bacteria > Verrucomicrobiota > Kiritimatiellia > RFP12 > UBA1067 > UBA1067. The sequence goes on along the minus strand of CAMOCC010000002.1, from coordinate 1,948 downwards.
CGCGCGAGAGCTTCATCTCCGCGTCCCTCCTGAGCTCCAGCGAAAGGGCCGAGTCGAAGTCGAGCCTGTGCGGACGCCGCCTGGCGAGGAGCGCCGCGAGGTCGAGGTCGGCCCCGAACGCGGCGAGCTGGGCGAGCCCGTGCTGGAGCTGGAGCTTGCCGCGCCTGTGGATCGAATTGAGCGCCACCGCCGCGAACGGCGAGCCCGCAAGAGTCTCCTCGACGGCGGAGGTCATGAGCCCCCTCGGGCCGACCTCGAGGAACACCCTGTAGCCGGCCGCGTACATGGCGCGGATCGTGTCCGCGAAGCGGACGGCGCTCGCCCACCTGTCGGCCGTGTCGTTGCGCATGGCCCTCGGCTTGTTCGGCAGCCGCGCCGCGCACCCGCACGACCACACCTCGCAGACGCTCTCGTACTTGATCCAGCTGGAGGCGAACTTGCGTATGGCCGTCACGAGCGGCGTGCACTTCGGTGTGTTGAACGGACGGTCCAGGTCGATCCTGAGCGTCCTCACGCCGGCGTTCGCGAACGCCTTCATCGCGTCCTCCTCGAAGTCCGGCTCGATGGCGAACGTCTTCATCTTGGGCGAGAAGTCGGCGACGAGCGTCGCCGCGCCCGCGGGAAGCGAGGAGAGGGCGCCCTCCATGTCCTCGGGACGGCGCAGGAGCGCCGTCACCATCACGATGTGCGGAAGCCCCTCGTGGTCGATCGCCTTGCTGATGATCCTGTATATCTCCCTGAGCGCCTTGACGCGCTCGGCGCGCGGACGCCCCGTGCCCGCCGCGCCGGACCTGAACACGGCCGCGAGGTCGCCGCCTGCGCAGCCGACTATGCCGTCGGGCTTCACGCCAACGACGTCGAGTATGCGCGCCATCGCCTCGCAGGCGACCGTCGTCGAGACGAACGCCTCGGCGTAGGCGCCGGAGCTGAAGATGTCCGCATCGTGCCTGTAGAACGGCGCGGGCGGGAAGATGAAGTCGGACGGATTGAACTCCGGGTCGTCGGAAAGCGCCTCCTCGAGCTCGTCGAACGGCGCGCGGCACTCGGGATACGTGACGGCGAGGTCGCGCATCATGTCTGGGTAGAACGAGAGCGCGCCGGGGAAGACGAACGCAAGCCGCCCGCCGTCCGCGCCGAGGAGACGCTCCCTGCTCCAGTACGAGCCGCTCTTGTCCTTTATGCGGCTCGCGCCGGAAAGGATGCGGTTGCGGGCGGAGCAGATGCGAGACCTCAGGTCGGACGCCGAGGTGACGACGAAGGCGATCTTCGCGGCCCCCCCGGAAAGGCTGCACGTGTAGGCGACGTCGAGAAGCGAGACGTCGGGTATGCGGTCCATGAACGTCTCCAGGCGGCCGAGTTCGCCCGCCAGGGCTGCGTCGTCCGCCGCAGAGACGACCACGAGCTCCGTGTCGCCTGTTATGTGCAGTCGTTCCATCTATTGAAGCTGTTTCTGAAGCTACTTAGCCGCCTTCATCTGGAGCCACGACTCGATGAACGGCTGGATGTGGCCGTCCATGACGCCGTTGACGTCGCTCGTCTCGCACTCCGTGCGGAGGTCCTTCACCATCGTGTAGGGGCAGAAGACGTAGGAGCGTATCTGCGAACCCCAGCCGTTCTCGCTCTTCGCGCCGTAGAAGCGGTCCATCTCCGCCTTCTTCTGGTCCTCGTAGTATTCGTAGAGCTGGGCGCGGAGCATGTTCAGGGCCTTCTCCTTGTTCATGTGCTGCGAGCGCTCCTTCTGGCAGGCGACGACGATGCCGGTGGGGAGGTGGGTGAGGCGCACCGCGCTGTCCGTCTTGTTCACGTGCTGCCCGCCCGCTCCGCCGGATCGGTAGGTGTCTATCCTCAGGTCCTCGTCCTTGATCTCCACGTCGATGTCGTCGTTGATCTCCGCAACCGTCTCCATCGAGGCGAAGCTCGTCTGGCGGCGCTTGTTCGCGTCGAACGG
>CAMOCC010000001.1 GCA_946610035.1 uncultured Verrucomicrobiota bacterium | reverse complement strand
GTCCCTGCGGGGGCTCCCGCGCCCGCACGCGCCGCTCCAAGGGGGGACTGTCCCCGTCGGGGTGAGGTGTTTCCCATCGGGGTAGGGGGGGACTGTCCCCGTGGGGTGGGGTGGACTGTCCCCGTGGGGTGGGGGCAGCGCCTTCAGGGCACGGGCAGGAGCTGGGCGGCGAAACGCTGGCGGGACTCGGGCGGGAACGGGGCGGAAACGCCTCCATAGACTTCGGGAAGACGCCCATAGGCGCGTTCGCAGGAATCAAGAACTGCATGAACCTCGTCGGGTGTGTCGGCGGCGGCCAGCTGCGAACCGGCGGTGGAGAAATCCAGCCACTCGTTGGGGACATTGCGTCCGTCACCCGTCGAAGCGCGCAGGTTCTTGAACTCCTCGCCGATGCGCTGGGCGCGGTTGAGGTGTCCGCGCAGCCCGTCGAGGCGCTTTTCGTCCGCACAGGCGAGGGGGCTCCATCTTAAGACAATTTCAAGCGGTGCGCCCGCCGGGACGGGGTCAAGCTCGACGACAAGCGCCATGTCGTCCCCGTCGAAGTGCGTCTTCGCCACGCCGACGGACACATCGACGGAATCGGGCAGTAGGCGGTTGGGAAGACGTACGGTCCATTGGCGTGTCGCAGGCATGCCGTCATAGGCACCCTTTCGTGCGCCTAGCAAAAGCCGCATCACGCCGTTCGTCTCGGAATATGCGAACGCCGTCTTGGCGAACTTCTCGGGATAGGCGCTCGTAACCCCGTCGTCCTCGTACAGCTCACCCGCGCCCGATGCGGCTCCGGGCGTGACTGCGAGCGTCATCACAGATCCGTCGGCGGCCTTTTCCTGCAAGGACATGACGCTGTCCGGAAGCATGGGAACGATCGACCCCGCCTTGACGAACCAGGCGTTCTCGGATGCCGAACGCTTCAGCTCGACACGCCGTCCGCCGTCGAGCATCGTCCCCGTCTCGACGTCGAACCAGCGCCCTTCCGGCAGCCAGAAATCGCAAGCCGTGAGCTTCGTCACCGGATCCTCGGGATCGGCGAGCGTGCAGGCGAGGATGTCATCCCCGAACATGAGCGTCCGAGCCTCGCGGTCGTAGGCCTCGTCCGCCTCCGGCCAGTCGTAGTAGAGCGGACGACAGACAGAGACACCCGTCTCCCAGGAGCGCCGCGCGGCCGTGTAGATGTACGGCGCGAGGCGGTAGCGGAGCCGGACGGCCGCGCGGAGGTCGTCGACTCGGTCCGGGTAGCACCAGATGCGCCGCTCGATGAACGGGTCCTTCGTCGAATGCGTCTTGAATATAGGCGTGAAGACGGCGCCCTGCAGCCAACGGAGGAATATGTCGCCGTCCAACCCAATGGTCTTGGAATCGCGCCTCATGTGTCCACCTATGTCGTGCCCCCAATACCCGTAGCCGACATTCGCCGCGGTCGCCGTGAAATACGGGATCGCCCGCAGCATGTCCCACGAGATGGCGCAGTCCCCCGAGAAGCCGACGGAGTATCGATGCGAGCCAAGTCCGCCCCAGCGATGGTAGATGAAGGGACGCCGCGTGCCGCCGTCTAGCTCTCCCTGATGGCGGAAGAAGATGTGGTTCAGCCAGAACGTATTTGAGAGTCCCTTCACCAGCTTGTCGTCCCGCCACTGCTGCCAGTCGAGCCACCAGAAGTCCACTCCCTGCGACTCCATCGGTCCGAGAACGTCGGCGAAGTAGATGTCGGCCCACTTGCGCTCGGCGAGCCGATAGGGGATGTTGTTGGTCCCCGTCCAGCCATAGTCCTTGGCAAACCTCTCGTAGCAGTCCTCGCGCGGCTCGATGCCGCTTGCGGGATGCAGGTTGGGGGCCACTTTGAGATTGTGGTCGTGCAGCCAAGAGAGCGTCGCCTCTGGCTTCGGGAAAAGACGCTTGTTCCATGTGTAGCCGGTCCATCCGGGCTGCTGGCCGAACTCGTCGCGCGGACACTCCCTCCACCGGCCATGCATTCCCACCTCCCATGTCTCGTGCCACTCCATGTCAAGGATCATGACATCCATGGGAACGCCCGCATTTCGAATGGACTCCACCAGTTCGCGCACCTCGCGCTCGGAATAGAGCCAGTAGCGACTCCACCAGTAGCCGAAGCTCCATCTGGGCGGAAGCCCAATGCGTCCCGCAACCTTGACGTAGTCGCCGAGAGCCCCCTTGTAGTCGTGTCCGTAGCCGAAGAAGTAGAGGTCCAGCCTGTCGCCCTCGGGACGCTCGACGACCCATTCGCCCCAATGGTCGTCCGTCGGCACGAACAGGTGGCGCTTAGAGTCGTTCACCACGGCCCAGCCGTCGCGCGAGACGACGCCCCAGCACATCTTCGGCAATATGGATGCCAAACCGTCGGCCCGGTCGAGGGTTCTGGCGGTGCCCAGGAGGTTTGCTCCTCCATTGTCCCCGTAACGCCACGCCCCCACCGAAAGCGTATCGCGGGAGAACCTGCCGCCATTGTATTCGAGCCTGAGCGACGCAGTTTGAATGGTGCAGCCTCCGTCCGAGCGCTGGACGGTGAATTCCGGAACAGGAAGCCTGCGGTTGACGAAAGTAATGGATGCGCGATCCTCGAAAGCGCCGTCCGCCGACCACTCCATGCGGATGAGGCGGTCCGTGAGGACCGTGAACCTGGCGTTGCCCGCGACTACCATCGCCTCGTCGTCGGCCTTGGGGTTCCACTCCTCGCCTGGTGCGCCGGCACCCGCTGGGGCCATTAGACCGAATGATGCCGCAAGCGCCGTCAGCACACACTTCCGCAAGTCTTCTGGTTTCATTGCCGGGGCCTCCCCTTTCTACTCCGCCGCTTTGGAAGCGGACCGGTCCTTGGCGGCGAGCGACTCCAACTCGCGCCGGAAGCGGCGAGACTTCATCACGAAGCGACAGACCCTCGACGCACTCTCGCGCACCGATGCGACGGCGAGGAAGTTCCGGGAAATGGCGAATTCCGCCTGGCTTGGTCCCAGGTCCTTCTTCACGAACTTCATATATGTTCCTTCGCAGTCGTCAGGCATCTTGACATCGTTGCCCGCGGCTACCTCGCGCCAAAGCGGAACAGTCGTATGCCAGTCCGTCATGACGAGTCCGTCGAAACCCCATTCGCCGCGCAGGATGCCGGTTATGAGCCCGTAGTTCTCCCCGCAGTTGTAGCCGTTCACGCCGTTGTAGGCGGACATCACGGCCCATGGCCTGGCCTCCTTCACCGCACGCTCGAAGCCGCGCAGGTAGATTTCGCGGAAAGCCCGCTCGCCCACTACATCCTGCTCGTACCGGCGCGTCTCCTCGCGGTTGTTGCCGGCGAAGTGCTTCACCGTGGCGCCGACGCCGCGTGACTGCACGCCAAGGACGTATTCGCGCGCGGATACGCCCGCGACAAGCGGATCCTCCCCAAAGTACTCGAAGTTGCGCCCGCAGAGCGGATGGCGATGGATGCACAGCCCCGGGGCGAGCAGCACGTCGAAGTCCGTCTCCGCCGCCTCATCGCCCAGCGCCTCTCCGACCTCGCGCAGCAGCACCGGATCGAACGTCCCCGCAAGAAGCGCCGCGCACGGGAAATACGTGGACTCCACGGAACGGCGTATGCCGGCTGGCCCGTCGCATGTCTGGACGGCAGATATTCCGAACTTCTCCAATGCGCCTATGGAACCGGTTCCGTGCGGATCGACCTTCGGGTGTCCGTAGAGGAGGAAGAGCATTTCCTTGAGCGTCATCTGGTCGAGAACCTCGTCGATCGTCGCCTTGCCGGCGGCGACGTCGTAGAGCGTGACGGCCGGATTCTCCACCGCCTTGGCGGGGAGCTTGGGGTTGGGTTCAAGCCCGGGACGAGACTGGTAGGCGACGGGCGTCCCGGAGTAGGTCCCGTCCGCATGCAGCCTGCGTGCGAGACGGTCGGCCGCCAGCCTGATGCCCGGCGCCTCGAGCACCTCGGGCTTGCCGACCTCGAACGAACCCGCCTTCACGACATCGCGGACGCTTCCGCCGACGAGGATGTCGTACGTCCCCTTGTCGAGCACCCACGCACCGGCGTGCACCCCCTCGTCGTCGAAGTAGGCCAGGTCGCGTTTCGGAAATACGAGGCGCAGCGTCTCCGACTCTCCGGGCGCAATGATACGCGTCTTGGCGTAGGCCCTCAGCTCGATCGCCGGATGCTCAGCCTCGCCACCTCTTGCGGAGGAGTAGCACAGGACGCTGCGACGGGCGGGGTCTGTCCCCGTGTTGGAGACGGTCGTCGCCACAGTGATTTCGTCGCCGCCGAACGACACCCCGCCGGGCGTGACGGTGAAGGTAGAATAGGAGAGGCCGTGTCCGAATGGATAGACGACCTTCTCCTTCGCGCCGGGAATCGTCTCGAAGTATCGGTAGCCGACGAAGACGCCCTCCTCGTAGGGGACGACGCCGCGATAGGCGTGGAAGGTGGCGTGCGTCGGGTAGTCAGCGAGCGACCGCGCAAAGGTGGCCGTAAGGCGACCCGACGGCGAGACCTTGCCGGACAGGACGTCCCCTACTGCCGCGCCGCCCTCGCCGCCCGGGAACCATGTCCACAATATGGCCCCCACCGCGGGATCGTCCGCGAGCGGGCCAAGGTTTATCGCGTGTCCGCAGTTGCAGACGACGACCACGCGCCCGTAGCCGTCGGACTTCACCTTGGCGAGAGACTCCCTCTCCTTCACCGAAAGCTCCCACGCCGCCTCGGAGCAGTCGTTCCCCTCCGTCGAGGAGCGCCCCAGGACGACGACAGCGGTCTCGCGGCTTTCGGGATCGACGGAAAAGCCCGCCTCCTTCAGTCCGCCGGGGATGTCAACGACGCGCACCGGCTTGACCTTGGACGAACCTCCGCCGCCGGGATGGTATTCACCAGCAAGGTTGAAGAGCGCGACGCGGCTTCCGCGCGGAAGCGGCAGCACGCCCTCGTTCTTAAGCAGCGCCATTCCCTCCGCCGCCGCGCGACGCGCCACGGCGGCATGACTCCTGACGGTCGCATCACTCAATGTGGCCGCAGTTGCGAAACCGCCGAAAAGAGCGGCGGCTGCGATACCGATTCCGACAATGTTCTTCATCTCCCGCCTCAGCCTCATATGATCGTTCCTTTTTGCCGTAATTTTATCAAAATCAAGCGGACGCAAGCTATCCGTTCGATAATAAATCTGATATCCAATATCTTGTTTTTCAGACAATCCGCTCGCCCCAGAACGGCACGACCGCAGGGACGCCCGCCTTCTCGGACTCGCCTTTCGCCATGTCGCCGTCTGAGAACGTCCAACGGCTCCCTCCGCTGGGGTGGCACATCTCATGCAGGTGGGCGACGACCGTCAGCTTCGGCTTCAGGTGCGCCGCGCCCGCGCCGGTGATGTGCCTCTTGCAGAGACAGTGGTGGATCCAAAGATCAGGCGGACGCGTCGGTTTCAGCTCGGCGACGTTCGCCGTGTCCCCGACATGGAAGATCGTATATTCCCCGCACTCGATTTCGACGGGCATCGTGAAGCCACGCAGGAATTCGTTATGGTCCGACTGGTAGGTGCGGACTACGACATCCTTGATCCTGAACGTTCTCTCTCCTCTCGCAAAACCCCCGATCCCCTTGTGGAAGACAGCCCCGTAGTTGTCCATGAAATTGCTCACGACGGTCCTGTGCAGGCGGCTGTTCATCTCGTCGTAGAATTTCTTCGTGTAGTGGTCGAGGTGATTGTGCGTGACGACGGCGAAGTCGAACTCCTTCGCATACTCCCGGGCTCGCGGATGGCACAGGTCGATGGTGAAGAGCGCCTTGCGCGTCTTGACCACGACGCCCATGTTGTAGACGAGCCAGACCGCGGGCCTGTCCTCGACGACCGCCGTGCGCACCTCCTCCATCACGCGCGGCAGCGCCGCATCGAGGCGCGCAAGCGCCGGATACTTCGCACAGGCGGCGCGTCCGGCGGATTCGTCCCGCAGATACGAGCCGCAAACCGCGACGGGCACGGCGTTGATTTCGCGCTGGAGGACATCCCTTCCCGCGTCGGGGTCGAAGGACGCCTTCACCACGGCGGCCGGCTGCGGAGCATCGGCGGCGCAGGACCCGCCGGACGGCAGAAGGCCCGTCGCCCCTGCAATGGCCAATGACTTCAGGAACTCCCTGCGATGCATACTTTCTCCCTGAACGAGATTACCGTATGTTGATGTACAATCCGCGCGGATTGAAGCTGGCCGTGGCCGACGCCTCGGCTTCAACAGTGGCTCCGTACGAGTTGAATGTCGCCTTGACTGTATAGACTGCGGACTTCGGCTTTTCCCTCCACTCGACATCGATGGTCCTGCCCGTCGCGCCTTCGATCGGCTCGCCGTCGCAATACCACTGATACGCAACCGCGCCCGGCGCAAAGACGGAATACTGGCGTGTCATGCCGCACGGAATGCGCATATCCTCCGGCTTCGTAAAGAAGACTTCGTTGTCCGCGCCCCAGCCCTTGCCGCCGATCGTCAGCGGATGTCCGCTGTCGCCGAACTTCAGCTTGACCGGATCGGTAGGGTCGGCAACATCGTAGAAGCCTGCCTCCTCGCCATTCCAGTACGGCAGGAAATGGTGCTTCAGCTCCCCGTTCTCATAGATGCGGAAGGCGTAGATGCGGGCGTTAGTCCTGCGATAGATGATGTTGTTCGTGATGCAGCCGAAGAGCGCAAGCGGATCCGCCGCAGTCGTTGCGCTTGAGTAGTTGTTCGGTATCGCGGTTGTGTTCGTAGTCGAGCCGGAAATCAGGTAGAACTGCCTGTTCGGCGCGTCGATGACCGCCGTGTGGCGCTGAAGGTCGTTCGAGCCGACGTTCTGCACCGCCCATTTCGAACCGTAGAGCCCCAGCAGCAGCTTGTGCTTGTAGCCGCTGTTCACATAACCGCCGAGAACACGATTCTCGCCGCTCCCATCCGCGCCGAAGACCACCGATCCGTCCCACATGTCTCCAAGCAGCCGGAAATCGGCCTCGACACGGGATGTGTTCTTCATGCGATAACCCGTCGAAATAGCCTGTGTGCCATCCGATTCGATATACGCACCTTCCTCGCCGTCGATCTGCTCGACATTACCGCCTGCGGTCGGTCGGTACGCACCATCTCCAGAAGTCAAGAATCCGCCCGAAACAGTATCGCGAAGTCCGGGAATGCCGCTCTTCACGCAAGGGACGAGATCCTTCTTAAGGACGCCGTTCTCGTAGATGCGGAAGCCATACAGCTTGACGAACGGATAAAAGTCGCTGCGGAGGGAACTGGCGTTCCGGACCGTAAAGATCGGGAGCGAATACTGACCACTCAAATTACCTCCCCACTTCATGGACGCAACCTTGTTCGTGAAACCCTCCGTAATCAGCATGCGCTTGGCGGCCGGGCCGTCGATGACGACGGTACGCCGGGCCAGGGAATCCTTGAACTTGGAATCCGTCCAGTCAGTTTCATTCGTCTGTCCCATCCAAGAATGCGTATGGGCGGCGTTGTTGTAGAACCCGAGGTTGACCTTGTCACCCCAGACGCCGAAAAGCGCCGTGTTATTAGAGAGCTCCTTGCCATCCACGACCTCGCCCTTGCTCTTGATCGTCGTCAAGGCGAAATCCGCCTCGATGCGCGTCTTGGTCGTACACTTGTAGCCCGTGTCGATGACCTGATTGATGCCGCTGGCCTCGAGATAGCCGTCATCTGGCTCGACAATCACGTCTCCGCCGTAGGACAGTCGTTCATCCTCGGTCTTCGCCTCGCTCATGACGAAGGCGCCGTCGACGAGGTCCTTGAAGCCGGCGACGCCGCCCTTCACGCAAGGCTTGTAGTCATGGGCGAGAGTGCCGTCGATCCAGATGCGACAGCTGTATATCTTTGATTTCGACTCCATGGAATAGAGGTCGCTCGCGGCATTGGTGATGCATGCGAACATTCCGACTGGATAAGGACCCGTTCTCTCAATGTCGGCGACACCGGTCTTTATCTTATTGGTCGTCGCTCCGGTAATGATGGCGAGGGTGCCGTTTGGACCGTCGATAATGGCCTTGCGGCGCCGGACGCCGCTCGTAAACCGAATATCGTTGTGGACGTTCCAACTGTCACCGAAACCGATGGCAAGGTACTTTTCCGCCGAGTTCTGGACGTAGAGATGGACGCTGGGATGGCCGCTGGCTATCTCGCTCAGAATCGCCGTTCCCTGCCCGTTGTCCTCCGCCAACGCGAAGTCGACCTCGATCTTGGTCTTGGGCTGGGGGAGGTAGCGGGTGTTGACGACGCTGTGTCCAGCCGAGGCGATGAACGGATCGTCGCCCTCCTCGATGTTCCCTCCGTAGACCGGCGCAAAGGCGTCGACGCGGTCGTCGGAGACGAAGCGCCCCGTCTTGGTGTCGCGAAGCCCCGGCCATCCCGCCTGGAGATAGGGGACGAAGTCATGGACGAGTTTATCGCTCTCGTAGATCTTGAGGCCGTAGACGCGCATCTTGCACTTGCGATCCGCCGACGTGCCGTACTGGTTGCCGATCGCCGCGCAAAGACCAAGCGGGAACTTCGAGGTGTTGGAGAATGTATATTCGGTTCGGGTACATTCCCATATGCGCGTCCCGTTCTGCGCCAATGCGACCGTCTTGTTCGGATTGTCGATGATGGCCGTGCGCCTAACCTCGTCCAGGTAGTTCTTGCGGGCGGTTGACGTTCCCTTCTGCGTCGTCAGCGTTCCGTCCCATCCGCTCGTATGGTCGCCGAAGAAGAAGCTGGCGGAGAGAGAACCGCTTCCAGGCTGACCGGCGATGTAGAATGTCATCGGCAAGGTCGAGCTCGTGCCGCCGTTGTCCATAATCCGCGCCTGGGAGGTCTCGGCATCGTCGCCCGGTTCCACAAGGGCGTAGTCGAGTTCGACGCGCGTCGTAGGGTTCGGATAGTAGCCCGTGTTGATGTAGGTGTTCAGTCTCACGGACTGGATATAGGGGTCGTCCGTCGCCTCCTTGACGCTCCAGTCCACCGGCATGAAGCGATAGGTGTAGAGCGCGTTGGGAACTACGTTCGCGACGGTGACCATCGCCGTCTTCTCGGCGATGTCGCCGTAGGGCGTGCGGACAAGACCCGAATTGGTTACTCGGGCGGAGGTGGCGAGGGTGGAGCCATCCAGGTCTGCGGGCTGGATGCGCATCTGCTGGTGCCAGATTGCGTTTGCGACAGAGTTGGCATTAAGAGCGTAGAGCGTGCAGCCGTAGACGGTGACGGCCTTGGTTATGTAGAGGTTCTGTCCGCCGTCGTCGTACCAGGAATCGGCCCTGTCGGGCGTATCCACGATCATGTAGAGGCGACCGGTGGACGGATTGTAGGCGAAGTCGGCATTGGTTATCGTCATCTTGGTGGTCGTGCCGGCGAGGTCGCTGACTCCGGCCCTGCTTACGGGCGATCCCTCGCTGCCAACCTTCTGCGTCAGTGACGCGGTGGTCTTGGCCGCATCGGTGAAATCGAGCGCGAGCATGCATGTGCCATAGTCGCCCGCGTAGAAAAGCGCCACCTTGCCCGCATTGTCGAGGCTGACGAGGCTCGGCTGGCCGACGCCCCATGAGCCGCTCTTGTCGGTCACCACCACGGCGTCAGTGCCCATGCGCACCCAGCCCGAGCCGAGGCTGTCGCTCACCGCGAAACCGACCTTGTTGTTGATGCCCCTGTAGCCGTCGGACTCCGTGTCGCCGACCCTTCCCTGGACGCCGAGATAGGCCATCAAGTAGGTGTATGTGTGGTCATTGTAGACGAACGCGCCCTTGATCACGGACGGATCGCAGACGTGGTAGGAGTCCCACGCCGTGCCCGTCGAGTCGGCGGGGTCGAGCACCGCCGTCTCGCCCGAGAGGTTGCCGGCGGAGTCTACAGTCGCATGGTAGATGGAGTCGACGATCTGGTTGGCTGTCGTGTTCTTGCAGTAGAAGACGTGGCGGACGCCGCCTTCGACCAGGGTCGACGGACAGTAGCGGTAGTATCCGCCGCTCGAGTAGTCCGTGGGCACGTTGAGGTCAATCGTCCCTCCAGATGCGCCGCTGCACAAGAGGCCGAGCGCAGCCGCGCATGCGAATCCCGCCAACCAGACTTTCTTTTCCATCTTTTGCCTCGCTTTCCTTTCTGTTTCCCCGCCGCAGCCGTCCGACCGCGGCAGAACACTACTAGCAGTGATTTTACAAGTCAATTTTACTACAAAGAGAGCCATTCGTCCACCCCCTAGAATTGGGGGTGGTGGAGGCTAGCGCTTCGCCCTCCAGACGGTCAGTGCGCACAGGACGGAGAGTGTCGCCATGCCGATCCAGAAGACCGCCAGGTAGTCGAGCGTGTAGCCGTTCGCGAAGGTGTGCCCGAGGAGGTACGCCTTGCCGGTCGCGGCGTCGCGCCCGACAAGGAGTCCGGACACCGCGCTTTGTATGCCGGCGCCGAAGTAGTTGCCCATCCCGGCGATGCCAAGCGCCGCGCCGGCCGCGACGCGCGGGACGAGGTCTACGGCCATCAGTCCGCCCAGGAACGTAAGGAGTATGCCCACTGCGAGGCCGAAGCACACCATTGCCACGACGTCGAGCCAAATGCACTTGACGGGAACCAGCATCATGAGGGAGAGTCCCGTTATGTTCAGCACTCCCGCCATCAGGGCGAGTTCATTGCGGCTTCCCTTGAAGATGCGGTCGGATATTATGCCCGACAGTCCGCTGGAGACGGCCCCCACTATCGAGTTGAGTGTTATTATCCACGCGGCGGTCTCCGTTGCATAGCCCTTCTTCACCTCAAGGAAAAAGATGCCCCAGTCTATTATCGCGTAGCGGCTCATGGCGAAGAACCCGCCGGCGAGCGCCACCATCCACACGGCCCAGTTCGTGAGCGCGAGACGCTGCCCCCGCCCCACGTCCCCGGCCGTCTTGCGCTCCGCCTCGCTCCTGACCTCGCCCTCCCACTCGGCGACGGAGGGGAGCCCCTCCGACTGCGGGGAGTCGCGCATGAACACGGCGATGAGCGCGACGCCTATGAAGCCGAACAGGGCCGCGCCCCAGAAGCCGCTTCGCCATGCGAGGTCCGCGCCCCATGCCTCGCCGACCTTCACCATGACGACGCTCGTCACGACGTAGGCGATCGCCTCGCCAAGGTTGTTGGAGCAGCTCCAGATGCCGTAGAAGGTGCCGCGGGACCGGTTGGGCCACCAACGGGCAAGCGAGACGACGCAGCAGGGCGAGCCGGAGCCCTGGGCGAGGCCGTTCACGAACCAGACGACCATGAGCATGGCGGCGGGAACGTGGAAGCCGACCGTCATGGTGGCGAGGGACGACACGAACAGCCCGAAGGCGAACATGCGGCGGATGTTGGCGCGGTCCGCAAGGAACCCGCACGCAAGCTTGCCTATGGCGTAGGCAACCAGCAGTGCGGATCCTACATAGCCGATTTCGCGCGCCGTATAGGCGCCCTCCTCGATCATCGTCTTCTTCGTCGCGGAGAACGCAAGCCTGCATACGTAGAAAAGCGCGTAGCCGAGGAGCATTACGGAGACCTGCCGGATGCGGATCAGCCGGAAGCGACGCCCTATCTCATCCGCGGAAGCGGATACAATACGGGCCGGAGCTGGTGAAAAGAAGCCCATTTTGCGTCCCTCAGAGCGTGTGCCTGCCTATATTGTTCAGGTATACGAGCAACTCGGCGCCGTAGTCCGTCTGGAGCATCGTCGCGCCCTGCTCGAGGCTCCAGCCCCATGTCCCGGCCGGATTGGTGAAGCCGCGCGCCTCGCCTCGTCCGCAGTTGAGGGAGTCCCACATCGTGTTGATCCAGATGCGGGGCGAACCCGGCGCGAAGCGTATGCTCTCAAGTTTGGCGGCACCCTTGTCCGAATCCATGCAGAACTCGTACATCGAGGCCTTCCGAGGCTCCGTCGCCAGCCATTGCGGCATCATCTCGTCCGCATAGTTGTCGTGCTTCCAGCAGAACTGGACGACCGGCATGTAGAGGAGTTCCCCAGACTCCACGCGCGCCCAGTATTCGCGGAGCATCTTCTTCGCGTCGGCGGGGCGGAGGGTGGACTTCACCAGGACCCCGCGCATCGCGCCCGCCTTGTCCACGGCCTGGAGTATCTCGTACGGATGCTGCGTGAACTTGTCTATGTTCACGATGATCTTGTCCTTCGCAAGGGCGAGCGCCTCCTCGAGGGTGAGGACCTCGTAGTCGGTTGCCTTGGCGTCCTTCCCGCCCTGGTTGGACTTGAGGCGGAGCTTCTTTATCTCGGCGAGCGTATGTTCCGAGACCTTCCCCTTGCCGGTCGTGGTGCGGTCGAGTTTGTCGTCGTGGAGGAGGACGAATCGTCCGTCCTTCGTCATCTGCACGTCCAGCTCCACGATGTCCGCGCCGAGCGCGATGCAGGAGAGTATCGCGTCCCTCGAGTTCTCGGGATAGTTCCGCCAGTCGCCGCGGTGCATGGCGACGAATACATAGTTCCTGTCGGACGACATGAGCTTTTCGCGGATCATCTCCGTCCTGGAGGCACTTCTGTGGGGTGCCGTGGCGCAACCGCCTAGTCCTATGGCCAGCGAAGCCGCCGCCAACAGTATCGTGAACGCTCTGCGCGTCGTATTCATCTTCAAAGCCTCCTTTTTTTGCCTCGCGGCACCCTTCGCACCGCACACCGCAAATTATACCACTTCCCGGCCCCCTCGCGCCACCCATAGAATTGGGGGTGTGCCGAGGTCTTGTCCTTCATGCGCGCGCTGTGGTATAATCTTCTTGTAATGAAACTTCACGGAATACTTGCCCTTTCGGCCGTCGTCGCCGCGCTGGCGTCCCTCGCGGACGCCGGGGAACCCGCGCACGACGCCGCCTCTCTAGCGCGGGCGCTGACTGCGCAGGGCGGCGAAGGGTTGAAGTTCGACTTCTCCGCCGTCGTCACATACGTCTGCACCAACAACTTCGACAGGCGCATCAACATCGCGGCGGAGGACGCCTCGGGAGCCGTCCTCGTGTGCACGTCCGACGAGGTGCGGCCAGCAGTCCTGCCGATGCCCGGCGACACGGCGCGCTTCACCGGGGAGGTCAGGGGGAACGTCTACGGGCGCAACTTCGCCGTCCTCGACTCGTACGAGCTCGCCTCGCGCGGCAAGGCGCCGGCTCCGCAGGAGCTCACGCACGACGCGATGCTAAGCGGCTCCTGCGACTACAAGCTGGTGCGCTTCAGGGGCGTGCTGAAAGACGTCATCTTCAACGAAACAGACCCCGACTACATGCTGTTCATGATTGAGGCTCCAAACGGACGAGGCATCTTCACCACGGCCCCTGTATTCGACGCGGGGGCGTTCGACAGGATGGACGCTCTCATCGGGAGGCCCGTCGAAGTCACAGGCGTAGTGGTCCCATTCGACCACAGCCCGCGCCTATACACCGGACGCATATTCAAGGTCTCAGACGTCGAGTGCATCCGTCCGCTCGAAGACGCACCCGACGCAAGGACGCACATCCAGGGACATGTCGTCGCCGTGAGCAAACGCGCGGGGCGCGTGATCCTCAAGACGGACAGGGGCGAGTTCGTATCCGTGAACCTGGCGGACCCGCACCTGCCGTCCTACGGGGAGTGCGTCGAGGCATCCGGACTGGAGGAGACGGACCTGTTCAGGCGTACGCTCTTCAATGCTCAATGGACGAAGCTGGACGGCCCGGCGTACAGGGACGAGGACCCCGTGTCGGTTTCCCCGCGCAAGCTCACGCAGGACGCACAAGGCCGGCGGAAGGTCAACTGCGAATACTACGGGCGAGCGATCCGCGTGAGCGGGACGATCCGGTCCATGCCCGAGGACGACCCCGAGGGACGCATGCTGCTGGATTGCGACGGCTGCCCCGTCTACGTGGACGCGAGCGCACTGCCGGGTGTGCTGGACGGCCTGGAGGAGGAAACCGTGGTCGATGTTTCGGGGACGTGCGCACTTGACGTGGACGCGCCGGAGCGTACATCGGCGATACCGAGGCTCAGGGGCTTCACGATCATTTTGAGGACGCCGTCCGACATCACCGTCGTAAGGCGTCCGTCATGGTGGACTCCGGCGAAGCTCGCCACCGTCATCGGCGCCCTTCTCGCGATGCTCGTCGCCGTAACCGCCTGGAACACCTCTCTCAGGAGGCTCGCCGCACGCAAGGGGCGGGAACTTATGCGGGAGCAGATCGGCCATGTCGCCGCGAAACTGAAGACGGAGGAGCGCACCCGCCTCGCCGTCGAACTGCACGACTCCCTCGCACAGACGCTTTCCGGCATTTCCCTTGAGATCGACACCGCGAAGAAGCTGGCGGACGAAAACGGCCCCGGCATGCGCAAGCACCTGGGAATCGCCGCAAGGACGCTGAAGTCGTGCCGCGACGAACTGAGGAACTGCCTGTGGGACCTACGCAACAGGGCGCTTGAGGCAAGCAGCATGAACGACGCCATCCGCCAGACGCTGCTGCCGCACCTGAGGGGAGTGGAGGTGGTGCTGCGCGTCAATGTGCCAAGGTCGCGTCTTACTGACAACACGGCGCACGCAGTCCTTCGCATAGTCAGGGAGCTGGTCCTCAACGGCGTGCGCCACGGCGGCGCGACGAAGGTGTGGATCGCGGGAGCGATAGACGACGGCAGGGCGAAGTTCTCCGTGCGCGACAACGGCTCCGGCTTCGATCCAGCGACAGCCCCGTCGTTCGCACAGGGCCACTACGGACTCCTCGGCATACGCGAGCGCATCGAATCGCTCGAGGGAGAGTTCACGATCGAAAGCGCGCCCGGCGAAGGCACGAAGGCGACGATTTCCATTCCACCAATCAACAAGGACAGCAAATGAAGATCAAGGTCCTGATAGCAGATGATCACACCATAGTGCGCGCCGGACTCACGGCCCTTCTCGGAACCGAGAAGGACATCGAAGTCGTCGGCGAGGCGAAAAACGGGGCGGAGGCCGTATCCAAGGCGGTCGAGCTTCATCCGGACATTGTCATAATGGATCTGATGATGCCGAAGATGGACGGCGTCGAGGCCACGAAGGAGCTCCTCCGCAAGGCGCCGTCCGCCAAGACCATACTGCTTACGACCTACGGCACCTCGGACGGCATAGCGCACGCCCTGAGGGCCGGTGCCAGGGGGGCGGTATTGAAGAATGCGGACAACTCGGAGCTCGCCAAGGCGATAAGGATAGTCGCGCAGGGCGGCGACTACATATCGCCCGACATACGACAGCAGCTCGCGGCGGATCCGCCGGTGCCGGACCTGACACCGCGCCAGAGCGAGATCCTCGAGTCGATGGTAAGGGGCCTCACCGACCGCGACATCGCGCAGCAGCTAGGGCTCAGTCCTGAAAGCGTAAGCGAGCATGTCGGGGCCATCCGCCAGAAGATCGGCGCCGCGAACCGCACGGAGGCAGTCGCCATAGCAATGCGCAAGTACCTCCTGAAGTTCTAGCGGAACGCCACAGCGGGAAAAAGCCCCCGGACGAAGACGGCTGTGAACGACAAATCATCGGGCGAGCAGGCGTAGATTCCGAAGCGTATCTCGTCCGCCCTACGCGAGAAACGGCACCACATCGTCTTCACGTCGGCCGGGATCAGGACATCACGTACCAGAGGATGCAGAAGAAGTGGCAGATCGTGCCCGCAAGGACGAAGAGATGCCATATCATGTGGGAGTAGGGAAGCGACTTCCACAGGTAGAAGGCACAGCCCAGGGTGTAGAGTCCGCCGCCGGTCGCGAGCCACATCGTGCCCAGACCGTGCAGCGAGCGGACGAGCGGCACTATCGCCGCAAGCGCCGCCCAGCCCATGAGGACGTATGCGCTCGTCGAAATGTAGCGGAAGCGCCCGGTCGTCCGCAGCTTGAAGAAAATCCCCGCCAGCGCAGCCCCCCACTCCACGCCGAAGATCGTCCAGGCGAGGATCGGATGATCGGGCCTCAGCACAACTAGGCAGAACGGCGTGTAGCTCCCGGCAATGAGGAAGTATATCGCCATGTGGTCCATGATGTGCAGCACCGCCTTGGCGCGCTCGTTCGTCACAGCGTGGTAGGCGGACGACACGGCGTAGAGGAGTATCATGGAAGCGCCGAATATCGCCCCGCTCGTCACCTTCCATGCGACGTCCGTCCCGCTCGCAGCGCCCGTCCACACGACAAGCGCCAGCATGGCGGCGCCGAGGTGGGACCCGACCACGTGCGTCACCGTGTTGGCGATCTCCTCGCCCTGGGTCTGACGCCTCGCCGCGCTCATACCAGCGATCCTCCGCCGACGGACAGCAGCGTCTTAGAATGGGCATGGCATATCGCAAGCGCCAGGGCGTCCGCCGCATCGTTCTGCGGAACCTCCGGAAGCGCAAGGAGCGTCTTCACCATTCGCTGGACCTGCCCCTTCTCCGCCATGCCGTTGCCGCAGACGGACATCTTGACCCGCCTCGGCTCGTACTCGTATATCGGGAGCTTCGCCTCGGCCCCGGCGACGATGACCGCCCCCCTGGCCTCGCCCAGGACCATCATCGTGTTGGCGTTCTTCCCGTAGATCACCTTCTCGACGCTCAGGACGTCCGGACGCCACGCTTCGATGAGTCCGGCTATCTTCGCATGAATGGCGGAAAGACATTCCGAGACGGACGCCTTGGGTCCGTTCGGAATGTTCCCGTAGTCGAGCGCCCTGTGGCGGTTCCCGTTTGTTTCGAGGACCCCGTAGCCAGTCGAGCGCAGCGACGTGTCTACGCCGAGTACGACCATCCGCTTACTGGACGATCTGGCGCTGTTCGTAGTGTCCCGGCTGCCAGACGCGGATCACAGTTCCGTTCGCCTGCACCTGGTCCACGTAGCGCCCCTCGACCCAGACGTTCTGGTTGACGACGACCGGCTGCTGGACGACGACCGGCGCGGGCTGCTGCACCACGACCGGCTGCTGGACGACGACCGGTGCGGGCGCCGCGACCACGGTGGGCGTCGCGACGACGGTCGGGGTCGAGACATAGGTCGTCCTCGGTCCGACCACGACGTCCGTCAGCATCCCGCCAACGACGCCGCCCACGAAGCCGGGCCAGAAGTTGCGCCCGCCGCGGCCCCAGGTGCTGTAGTGGTGGTGGTGGTGTCCACCGCCGTGCACCACGCGCGGACCGCCGAAGCCGCGCGGACCGGGTCCGCCATGGGGGCGTGCGAGACCGACGCTCGCGCACATAACGGCCGCAATTGCGACCAAAGCTGTCATTTTCCTGTTCATTTCTTCACCTCTTTCTTTCTCCGCTTTTTGCGGTTACACAAGGTTAGGTCAATTCAATGCCGATTTCTGACAAGTTTTTTTTGTTGTTGCTACATGCCTTTTTTGTCACGCACCACCCAGTCCTGGCGCATGAACTTCACCGCGCGGGAGAATATCTGGTCCACATTCGCGGCGGACGACACGTCGAGGAAGTCCCGCACCTCCTCGCTTGAGAAGTGGAAGCGCGTCTTCAGGAGCATCACATACGCCCTTTCCGGGTCCTGGTTCCACAGGTCCTTGAAGCAGAGGTGGGTCATCTGCCACACCTCGTTCATCATCACCTTCTTGTCGTCGGACGGCAGCTCCAGGCCGGTGGGAACGTCCTCGGCGTCCGCATGTGCGCCCTCTATGGAGATTTCGCCGTGCTTGTTGGGGTCCGCATTCAGCACATACCCGCGCACGTAGGTCCTAAGCCACCCCTGGAAGCTGCCTTCGCCCCGGTAGAGGTCTATCTTCCTGCGGCCTATCATGTCGTCGAAGAGCATCCCCATCAAGTCCCCCGCCGTCAGGGAGTAGCGGTTCATCAGCTCGGCGGACCTCATGGATCGCGACTCGGGCTCCACGACCCGCTCCCATACGAGCTTCCAGCCGGCGTCCTCCCCGGCCTTCACGAGTTCATACCATGTCCTGTCGTCCATAACGCCGCCCTTTCACATGAATGTGAGCCCGCCCGGCACGGGTTCCACTCCCGCGCGGTGCAGCCAGACGCCCTTCTCGTGCTTTCCCTTGACGAAATCGGCGTACTTGATGCGGGATATCCCGTCCATGACCGGAAGAGACTTCCCGAATATCTCAAGGACGGCCTTCCCGACGCGGTCGCCGTGTCCGTCGACGACCTCGATGGGCAGGACGGACCCTTCGTCCGACCCGCCCGGGAACGTGACCCTTGCGAGCCAGCCGAGCGAGACGTCCTTCATCTTGTGCGAGATGAATGAGAACGTCAGCGTCTTGTCCACGGGCGTCTTCATATCGTGTAGTGCCTCAGGTTTTCGCCGTCGTAGTAGCCGAACGACCGGGACGACCCGCCCTTCGGGAGCGAAATCGATCCGGGGTTGAAGATGGTGAGCCCGCACGGAAGCTTCTTCAGCTCCGGGACGTGCGTGTGACCGTGGGCGAGGATGGTGCCCATGCCGAGCGGCGGCAGGCGGTACTCGTTCCAGAGATGCCCGTGGGTCAGGAAGAACGTGTCCTTCCCGGCCTCGAGTATCGCGTAGTCGCCCATGAGAGGGAAGCTGAGCAGCATCTGGTCCACCTCCGCGTCGCAATTGCCGCGGACGGCCACGATGCGGTCCTTGAATCCGTTGAGGATCTTCACGACCCGCTCGGGGTCGTAGAAGTTGGGTACGCCGTTCCTGGGGCCGTGGTACAGGAGGTCCCCGAGAAGGACGAGCTTGTCCCATCCAAGGCTCTCGCCCGCCGCGAGGGCGGCTTCAAGCGTCGATGGAACGCCGTGTATGTCGCTGATGAATAGGATGCGCATTGGGTATAGTATACCAAAACGCCTCCCCGTCTGGCTATGAGAAGTTTTTCAGAATCAGTCGCGTCTGGGGCCGACGACCTTCTCGGTCTTCGCGCGGCAAAGCTCCAGTATGTCGGACATCAACCGCCCGGGGCTGCCGAGCGATATCGCACGCTCGCCGAGGGGCTCGGGATAGAAGCTCATCTTCGTATCGGACGAGTGCTCGAAAAGCCTCCCGCCCTCGCTCTTCACCACGTCGCGGCACCTCTCCACCGCCGCGAGCTCATCCACGTCGGCCCGCTGGATGTCGCTCAGGTACCGTATGCGTCTGCTGCGCCAGAGCGCCTCGTCCAGCGCCCTGGAGACGACAAGGTGCGTCCTGAGCCAACCGAGGCGCGTGCGCAGCTCGGACACCGCCTCGCCATGCGCGCCCTCGAGTCCGGCGACGGCGGCGTCGACGGACGCTATGGCGGCGTCCTTCTCGGCGACGACCTTCTCCGTGTTCTCCTTCGTCGGCAGCAGCAAGTCGCGGTATTCCGGCAGATAGTGGCGGTTCGTGTACCTCAGGAGGTCCTCGCGCCTCGCAACGGACCCGGCGAATCCGCTCTCCGTCGGCGCACCGAACCCGAGCGGCGAGAAGGATGCGACTGCCGCGCGCTCCGTCGCCTTCATAGCGGCGATCGCGGCGGACGCCGCCTTGCCGTATATCGGCCTCGCCCACGCCTCCCACACCGCATCCGCGTCATCCTCCGGATTCCACGAGAGCTGACGCCACATCTTGAGGTTTATGCTGTTGCATACGTCGTCCAGCGCCTCGTATCCGCCGTTCTTGTAGCCGCCGGTGTAGATGCACACCCCGCCTTCCGGGCCGACGAGCTCGAAGGCGCGCTTCATCGTCCACGCAGTGTGTCCGCACACGCTCGCCGGCAGCCACTGGAGGCCGACGGTCTGTCCGGTGATCTGCCACTCCGCAAGCTCCGTCCGCCCCGCTCGCCTCGCTTCGCCGAGGAGGTTCGAGAACGGCGGGTCGGGCTGGCAGTCGCTGTTGTAGACCTTCGTCTGGATCACGGTGCCGGGATCGGACCCCGCAATCGCCCTCCCCCACGTCGCAACGGCATCCTCCCGCCCTGCGTACCCGGGCGCGTTGACCCACTCCTCGCCGAGGAAGTGCGGTGCGCCGCTCGCCCATGTGCGGACGATCAGTTTCTTGCCCAGGGGCTTCAACGCCTCTTCATACGTCTTCACGAGCTTCGCAATCTGTCCGGGGAACCTGTCCATCCCGCCCTTGCGGCACTGCCTGCAATGGCAGTTAATCCCGTAGTCGTCCCAGAACGTCGCGACAATGCCCTCGCACGGGGTGGAGGACGCGAACTCGGCGACGTAGGCGCGGATGTAGTCCCATGTCGCCTTGGCGCTCGGGCACAGCACGCCCTTCTCCCAGCTCCGTCCGGGATCGACGCCCTTCGCCTCGGGGTGCACAGCAAGGAACGCCGTCGTCAGCGCCATGTTCCACTTCATCGCATCGCACCCGTAGAGAAGCGGATACGTCGGCACGTCCAGCGCCTTGTTCATCGCGACCATGTCGCCCGCCGTCCGCATGTTCCGCTCGCGCCTTTGCACAAGCGCATTGCGCTCGTCCTCCTTCAGCGCGGCGAACACCTCAGGCATTGACTTCTCCAGCGTCACAGTCCCGCCGCGCCCTGCATGGATGACGTTCGCCCCGGTCGCGGCGATCCACTCCGCCGTGGGATGGCGGGACTTTGTCCAGTTGGCCATACGAACCCTGAACGCCGGGTCGCGGAGCGTCCTGTCGCGTCCGATCCACACCTCCGGCTCGCCCGCCGCGTACAGCAGTGCGCGGGGGCGCGAGGCGGTGACGGTGTAGGCGGACCCCTCGCGCACGACTTCGTAGCCGTCGTGCTTCATCCCGGCGACGGGTCCGACCCTGAGGCGCACGGTTGCATCGACGTCGGCGAGCCTAGCCTTCAGGATTTCACCGGCGCGTTCAGCGACAAAGCGATTCTCCATCCCGTCGAAGGTCACATCGACGGCGACGGAGAACCCCGCGACCATGGTTGATAGGGCAAACGAAAATGCTTTTGCAATCTTCATGCCCATATCTTACCATTTTCCCGCCCATCGTCCCCTACCCCTTCGGGCACAAACGCGACACGCTACTGCACTGTCATCGGCCATTGAGCATACGGACTCTTCAGGACCGCCTCGCCATGTCCTATCTGCCCTACAGTCAGACCGGATGCCTTGACGGTGAATTTCTTCAACTTCGCCTTGTCGCCAGAGCCTTGAAGGGAGTAAAGCTTGAAAGACCCCTTGATCAAGCCGTTTTTAGGCTTATAGCTAAGTTTCATCGCCGAGAGATTTGACTTCTCGCCCTGCCTGCCTGTATCGACAATCAGGGACTTCACGGATTCGCCTTTGGCCTTGGCGTATTTGACTGTCGCCGCCTTGGCGAACTTCCATTTTCCGTTCACGACGGCAATGGCAGCTCCATTCTCCCCGGTCGGAAGCAGCTCCGCAAGCGGCTCGCCGGGGATCATCGACAGGTCGTTGAACTCAACCGTCGCATAAGTCGCCTTTGAAGGCCATTCTCCGCCGACATTCGCGGTCTTGACTTCATAAACTTTGCCGTCGGGCGCCCTTAGCGTACCGATGAAGCCCTCGCCTCCGAGAGTAAGCTTCAACGTGCCCCAGCCCTTGACTTCAAGAGCCGCGGCCGCATCGTAGCCGCACTTCACATCTACCGCCTTCGACGACTTCGTCTTGCCGTCAAACCCCGTCACAGAAGCAGAGAGCTTGCCGATTCCGAGTTTTTTGCCTGACGTACCCGCCTTTCCGCACTTGAGCGAAACAACGGCCACAACCTCGTCGTCAAGCGTAACGGCGCCGACATACGGCGATGCGCCGTTCACCGCCTTTGCAGGCCGGTACTCCGACTTGAAGATGCGCGTCCCGGGATCGGGTTCTTCCTCCGGCTCGGTGTCGTCATCCTGTCTTGAAACCCTGAACTGCGCAACGTAGGGATAGACGGTCATCAGCGTCCTTCGATTATCGTGCAAGGCGTCCCCGGCCACTTTCCCCCCGTAAGTCAATTCGGGGGACGAGAATATCGGAGCCGGTTTGAAGAAGTCCGTCGCGACGAGCGACCCGTCAGGACGCTTCCCGCCGTAGTTGTAACCCATTATCGTGTAATATGCCGCGTCCTCTGCATACCAGAGGTAGTATGCGGCGGAATAGTCGAATAGTTGCGGGCCTATAGGCAAGCCTCCCACGTCGGCAATGTCGGGATCGGCGTGTCCGCATCCCATGACGTGCCCTATTTCATGGAGCTGCGTGTAGTCGTAGTCCTCCATGTCTATGCTGCACACGCAATACCCCCAATCTCCCGCTTTCGCGATAAGCGACGGGTTGGCGGCGTAATTGCGCACAGAACTGTTTTCGAGACCGTAGGCAAGTCCCACCATCCCGAGCCGTCCGGAAGAGATCTGAACGCACACAATATCGGCACCGACGCTGTCGCGCATCTTGGGAACCGCCGCCCATGGGCCGGTCGCGACCACCGTTCCGTCCGCCGCGACGAGTTTCCCGGAGAGGATTGTCACGTAGTCAACAATACCGGCGGACTCGATCTTGTATTTCGTCGCATCGTCTTCTATGCGAACAACACCTGCAAGGCGGAATGTAAAGTCCGTGATCTTGGACTCATTGAGGCAATTGTTCAGGGCCTCCACTCGCGCCTTCGCATGTTCCTCGACAGAACCCTTGCCGTTCTCCTTGAGCCACTGCTGCGCAGAAAGGTCGTAGCCCAGCAGAAGGTCTATTACATCGAGACGCGTCTCCTTTGCAACAGCCGGAGCCAGACGGGAGCGGCCCGACAAATCCAAGGCCGTCTCCCGCGCTTCCAGCGCTTCCGGGGCGGGATGCAGAAGTCCACATCGCGGCACGTCAGCCGACACTTTCGCCTGCGCAGCAACTGCGAAGGCCGTGATCGCCAAACATCCAAGTCTGTTTATAATGTCCATCTTTCCCCCCACCCCACCTTGTTTCAGACGTCCATCAGTCGCTACAGGCGTTGCAGGATGAGATCTTGAGCGGCCAGGAGGCCACCTTGGGGACCAGGAGCGATCCGTAGACGGTGCCCGACATGACGGCACCTGTCATCTTGGCGGAAACCTTCTTCGGTTTGACATTGCCCGCATCGACGAACAGCGTCATCCTCCCGCTGAACACACCGTTCTTCGGGGTGATCTTCCCCGAAAAGCCGGTGGTGGACGATCCGCGGAAGCGTATCCCGCCCTTGACCGACACCTCGTCGTCCGCAGGGTCGACAACAACGGGCTTGCCCTTGATGAGGGTCCCCTCCTCCAGGCCCTCGATGTCAAGTTCCATCTCGTCGGATTCGAGTTCATAACCGGGTGCATGGGAGAAAACGGCCTTCCAAGTCGTGCTGAACGGGTTCTCGCCGCCAGAGGTCCAGGGCGTAATGGAATTCACGTTGAAAAGCTTTCCGTCCCTGAACCACAATACGCAGCCGATCGAACCCTGGCGACGGGAATAGGGGGCGACCCACAGAGGAAGGCAGCTGACACCGTCTTCGCCGACTATCACACGTCCGCTCAACTTGACCTTCGTTCCATCGCCAAGGACGCCGCTTACCGAGGCGCGGCCGCGTCCTTTGATCTCGACGGACAAGTATCCGTTGCCCGCCGCCAGCGCAGTCGGGGGCTCCGCGGTCTGGACTACAACATTCCAGACGCCCTGTGCCAGGGATTCAGCGGACTTCTTCGATTCCGCGTCGCGCGCGGAGAAGACATCGCGTCCGCCCTTGATCTCATACGTTCCGGATTCGTCTGTCAAAGTGCCTGTCAGCCCCAACGAGCCGAAGCGAACATTCAAGGTCCCGTATGAATTGTGGGAACTGGTGAACTTGACGGGGTGGTAACCATCCGTAATCGTCGCCTTGTACTGCTTGCGCGAGCCGGACTGGGACACGATTGCAGACGCCTTCATGACGCCTTTCCTGTTCGCCTTTACAACGGTGAACGAGACTGTGCCGACGACGCCGCCGGAGGCATCGGTGATCCATCCGTCGTACTTTTCCCGCGCGGTTCCGTCCAAACCGCCTGCCTCGGGGTCGGAGCAGAGTCCGCACTGCGCCTCAATGGCTGCGTCTATCACCGTGTCGAGGCTCGTGATGACATAGTCGCAGGCCTCCTCGATGGAGACGGACGACGACTTGTACCACGGGAAGGACACGCGTCCCGCCTCGGTGCCGTCGGGCAGGATCGCGATCAGCGTCATGTAGCCGATCTTGTGAAGGTCCATGGTGCCGCCGTCGTAGCGGCTGATGGTGTTGACGGTGCTGCCAGGCAGGGCGTTTGCGTCCTGGAAGTCGTAGCGCTCCTGAATCGCAGCCAGGCCCTCCTCGGCGGTCAGCCCGTTCTCGGCAAGATACTCGGCGTCGTAGAGCCAGCACTGGAATCCCCAGCCGTCGCCGAGGGGACTCGTGCCCTTCCACTCCTGCCCCTCCGGGACTGGGAAACGGTAGGGGTAGTCGAACTCCACAAGGTAGAAGCCCTTCTCCTCCACGTACTTCTGCCATGCGGCCGCCGTGAGCACCTTCTCCTCTCCAGTCTCGCAATAGGGGCACCACCATGCTCCGGTGAACATGAGAAGTGTGCATTTGCCTTCGTTCTGCGCCTTTTCAAGGGCCGCCTTGTAGTCCATCGTCCACTCGCCGGCCACCGCTCCGCTCCAACGCGGGCGGATGGCCGGTTTGGTCACGTTGTACTCGAACGCAAACGCGCCAACCGAGAGGAAGACTCCAACGGCGAGGCCGGTCATCTTGGTTCTGCAACTGTTCATTCTGCTTTTTCCTTTTGTTTTGTTGTTTGCGCCCGGCCTCCACCCCCCTCAAAGCCAAGGCGAAATGTCAATCCTCTTCTCCGCCTTCGATGAGACGCTTGACGTAAGCGGGGAACTTGTAGACCTCGGTCACTCTCTGAATTTCCTTCTTCGTGCTTGAAAGAGCCTTCGAGGCCTTGGCGTTGTACTTCAGCTTCCATGTGCCGGATGCGGCGGTACGCTCGTCGGATTCTTCGCAAGCGCAAAGGGACCAGCCCTTAGCGGACTCGGTCTCCTCCTCCGTGCCCTCGACCTTCTCGCACCAGGAGCACTCGCCGCTCGTCGCCTTTACGGTGACGATGGCGCCGGGCGTCGACCAACCGGCGATGTTGCCGTTCATGGACGGGATCCAGGTGGCTATGCGTTCGCATATCGGCTCCTTGACGGTCGTGTCCTTCACGGTGCCGAATCCGGAACCGTAAAGGCAAAACGTGTCATCGTCATCGGAGAGCTTCCAGGTTCCCTCGGACTTGGTCGCGGTCTTGTCGATGCGGTTGAGGAACTCCCACTCGAACTTGAGGTTGAGGGGCTTCTTCGTCGTCTCGTTCCAGAAGATGTAGCCATAGCCGGACTCGGAGAGGCTGGCTCCGTCATCGGATATCTGAGGCTCGGCGATCGTCTCGCAGTCGCATCCCCAGATGAGGCCCTTGATCTTCACCGTCCCCTGCTTGCGATAGAGCGTCGCTTCGTCCACTCCGCAGTCGCAGGAGACGAAACTCACCTTCCCGGATTTCGTCTGCGTAGTCTTCAGCGTGAGCTGCATCTCATAGACCTGCGCATCAGCCCAGGCGATAGACCCAAAGACGGCAAACGCCGCCATCACCATCATCTTTTTCATTGTTTTTGTCCCTTCTTGTGTACTTTTCTGTATTTCAGTTAAAAATCCACGCTACTCGTCGCCTTCCGGCTCATCGACGGGGAGGTCGGCTTCGCGCTCGCCCCCCGTCCGCTCCGCCTCGGCCTGCTTCATTTCGGCGACGCGACGCTCGCCCTCCTCGTCTGTCGGCACGTAGTTCTCCCTGAGCCACGCCTCCGCATCCTCCACCGACGTCCATTCCTCGCCCGTCAGTCCCTCGTACTCCTCGCGGGCGATCTCCGCGCCTACGGAATTACCGCTCTCCATGATGTCTATCAGGGAGTTGATCACCTTGATTTCATCGTCATGCGCCGTGATTTCCGTGACGATCATCTCCAGTGCGTCGCGATTGTCGACGGTGGACATAGCCGCCGTGGCGATTTCGACCTGCAAGTCGAGGTCGTTTACGTCGCTGAGGGCGAGCTCCCATTCGTTGATGGCTGTTTCGCTGACGTTTTCATCAGGGTCCGCCATGAGGGACGTGAGCATGGGAAGAGCCTTTGCGCCGAACCATCCAAGGGCGGTCACGGCACCCTCGCGAACGTCGGGATTGGCGGATCCAAGCGCCTTGTCGGCCGCCTCGACTACCGCCTCGAAGTCGTCTGCGTCCCAGGCGGCCTGCACCGCCTGGGCCAGGGCCCTGTCAGCAGGGGAGAACGAAGCGAATTCGTCGGCGAGAGGCCTGGGCTTGTCCGACTTTCTGCCGGACTTATCCTTCCCCAGCTTATTTTTGTTTTTGTCGAGAACGCTTTGCACCGCATCGCGCGCCCGTCCGTCTCCATGCTTGATCCTGGCCTTCGCTACGCGGGCCGGACGCGGTTCATCCACGCCCGACTCGCCGCTGGAAACGAACCAAAGCAATGCCGCCGCCGCGGCGCAGACCAACAGGCCAGCGCCGACAAGCAGCCGGACTCGTGCATTGCGGCCTTTGCCGCCGCTGCCCTTTTTCTGATAGACTACCTTAGTCAATGCTGGCCTCCGCAACGGTGGATTTCTTTATAGTGACGCTGATCGTCCCCCCCAGGTAGCCGCTGTACTTCGCCGTGTACGACTTCAGCTTCTTCTCGCTTTTCTGGCAGTAGACCTTGAAGGAGCCCTTGATGATCCCCTTCTTCTTGGAATAGCTCACGGAAAGTCCGCACGGATTCTCGTCGTTTGTCGTAATGAAGTCCTCTTCGCTCTTGCTGTACTTCACCTTGCCTTTTTTGGGAGCCTTGAACTTCTTGCCGGTCCATGTGAGCTCCACGCCGTTGGGCAGATACTCGTCGAGGACAGGATAGCCGTTGATCTCCTCCGGGAAATCATCCAGGGAGAACATAACGCTGTCTTCGGGTTCCAGGGTGTCGCCGTCGCCGTAGTACAGCGTCACCGACTTAGCCGCAAGGCCCGTGCATGCGACAAACGCAGCAAACGCCGCGAACAGTATCTTCTTCATGTCATTTCTCCTTTCGGATTGTTTTTGTTGATAAATCCAGCCAATTGGGAAGATAAAGCTCCGCCCCCGGCACGACTTCAAGCCATGGCGCATCAGTTTCGGACGCAGGTGCCAGCCGCGCCGCAAACGCTCCCTGGTACATGCGGAAACCCTTTGTCCTGGCGAGATCTCCTGGTACGTCGAGCGCCGAAAGCTTCGGGGACACAAACACCAGTTCGTCGGAAATCGGAAGCGACGCCCTGTCGTCCGTCCAGCGACGGACGTATTCCAATGCGCGCCCGCCTACGAGCACCAGACGCCCGACCTTGGAAGGGACATCGTCCAACGTCCGTGAAAAACCGACGGATGTCGAAGTCTCCCCTACGTACGCACGCACATCGCGGCCCAGCCTCCACCAATAGCCTCCGTGGAGCGTGTAGTCGTCGTCGACGATCCAAGTCGAAGGAGCACTGTCCCCGCCGACACCTACGATGACGGCACCACCATCGGCACGTACGGAAACGTCGGTCGATTTCGAAGAGCGCGCTCCAACGAAGGCGACTGCGACAAGGGATGATGCGGCGGCAATCGCAGAGAGAACAATCATGGCGACAGCGGGTCGACCAGCGTATCGCCGACAACCGGCGAGCAGCAAAAGCGAAGATGCGACCGGCATCACCCAAGGCTCGAAGGACTCAAGGACCGGATTCAGCCATGCCGCCGCGCACAACACAGTCCATAGCGAGCATGCAAGAGGAGTTCCGCCTCGAACGGAATAGAGCGCGCAAAGCGCTATGACGCAAAACCATGCAAAGATGTAGACGAATCGACCGATCCACCCATATTCGACCAGCTTCGTCACATGGGAGCTGATCATATTCTTCAACAGGCAGGTGCTATCCTTCTGATACCAGTCGACGTATGCACGCCCGGACTGCCCCGCACCCCATCCACCAGGGGCGTCAACCATCATCCTCGGCACTTCGCTCCAGATTGCAAGTCGACTGTTGGATTGATCCTGTTTGAGAAATTCCGATGTAAAGCGGGCGCCTGAGCCAGCGGCCAACACGCCTGCCACGGCGACAATAATCAAGACACCTGCGACAGCGAGGAACTTGACGTTCAGGAGGCTTCTCAAGCGCAATCCGCCAAGCACCGCCGCTCCCGCGGCGAATGCGAGAAGCCCCCCGCGGGACTTCGTCAGCAGCAGGCATACGATTCCCGCTGCCGAAACGAGGAATCCAAGTGCCTTTACGCCCCGTCCCGCCGCCAACAGTGCCGCCAGGCCGCACAGCGCCAACTGCGCGAAAAGAACGGCCGTGACGTTGGGGTTCTCGAGCCAGAGGCGCAGCCTGTATTCTCCGCGACTCCAGATGTCGGGCGGAGCACCCAGGCTCTCCACTGCGGAATCATGCGCCCAAAGGTCGGAAAATGCCGCCGGGTCCGGATCCCTCGTTGCGGGACGCTGATGGCGATGCTCGATGCCGTCCTCAAGGCTTGCTGCAAGGAAACCCTCCTGGAAAAGAAAGCCGCGCTGCCCATTCTGGTCCTCGGCCATGGCCAATATCTGGGAGCCCGTCCGCTCCGCCGCCCAGGGGCCCTCGCCAACCAAACCGGACGGATCGTCTTCGTCCTGGACGAACCGCACGACGGACCCGTCTGGCTCCACCATCTTGTAGCTGAACGAGCTTGTCTGGACAAAGCGGGGGCATACAGGAGAAGCTTCAAGCTCGACAGCGCAAAATGCGCTGCCGAGCAGAACGATGGCAATTCCTGTATTGCGAATCGACATGCGGCTTTTCGCCTTTCAACAATCCTTTTACAGGTCAATCCTGCAAGGGAAGGTGCCTGAAACGCCCTTGACAGTCACTTGTCCGGCTCCCTTGCCATCGACAACAAGCCCGGCCACATTCGCCGTGTATGCGCGCTTGCGGCCTGCAGACACCTCTATGTACGCCTTGAACGTGCCCTTGAAGAGTCCGGTCGGATACTTGTAGGAGAGCTTGAGCGACGAGGGGTTGCCGACACGGCTCAGCACAAATTCGCCCTTGGCCTTGTTGTAGGTAAGCGTCGCCCCGCGGGGGAAGGTCATTTTGTTGCCGGAGTAGTCGAAAGTCTGGTCAAACGGAAGATATTCCTCGCCACCGATAATCGGCATTCCTCCCAGGGTGCTGGGGAAGTCCTCAAGCACGAATGTGCCCTTGCCGGAGCCGAGTGAACCTCCGACATTGGCAACGCTGATTGTGCAACTTGTCCCAGTGGCGGTGACGAGCTTGCCCGAGAGGGACTGACCCTCTATGATTGCGCTGACCGAGCCGGCGGCACCGCTCGAAATGAAGCTCGTCCGGGTGTTGACCTTGACGGTAAGGGACTTGAAGGACTTCTGACGCCCAGTGAAATCCATGAATTTAGCGCTGATTCGCGCCGTTTTCTTGGCACTGGCCTTCCCAAGCTTGAGCTCGACGCGTCCAACGACATTGCCAGCTTCGTCGGTTGCCGCACCAACGAGTTTACGCGACTTGCCCCACTCCTTGCCGACGACTCCATCCGTCGTGGGGTCGACTTCCGGTTCGGGCTCCGGATCCGTCGGCTCGACACTTCCACCGCCGCCGGCGTTGTCCGGATTCCATGCGGATGTATAACGGTCGACCGAGTTCATCAACTGCGCCTGAAGCGATCCCGAGGTAACCGGCATCTCACCGCTACGGCCGGAGAATCTCACATCCGCACCGCCAGCCGGCCAATAAAGGCGCATATAGGGGAAGTGCCCCGACGAATTCTTGGCAAAGGCCTTGACCGTCAGATCTCCCTCGGATACGGCCATGACGATTTTCTTCTTCGCCATCCACGCCTTGAACTCGGCGGTATTGCATGCCGTCTTCAACTTGTTGCACTTGGGGCATCCGGGATTGGACCAAAGCAGAAGCAGCGGAGTCTTGTTGTCGTCCGCATACTTCTTGCAGGCGTTGAAATTGGAATTCCATACGCCTGGAACGACCGCACCAGAGGACACATTATCCAAATCAACGGCGTTTGCCGTGCTGTGGATGCCAAGTACGCACCCAACAATAGCCATGAGGACTAGCCTTCTCATTATTTTATTTCCTTTGTTTTGTTTTACTTTTTCACGTGCCCGTCAGGGTAGTCAACCTTGACTTGGGACCGGAAATCCTTGTAGACATCCGCCATGCACTTCGCCCGCTTCTCGGCGGCAATGTCAGCCATCAACTCGTCATCCGTCTGTTCCGGATACAGGTAGGCCTGACGGAAGTATATTCTCGCAAGTGAAGTTGAAGGAGTGCCCGTATTCGACGTTTCCGCCGTGTTGTGCCGCAGGACCTTGTAGATAACATAGCCTGCGTCGGACTCGACAACCTCGCTGATGAATCCCTCCGGCGCCTTGCTCAACGTCTTCCACAAGGTCGCCTCTTCCGGGAAGTCCGTTTCATCGCAATCCCCAAGTGCTCCGCCCGGTTCCTTCTCTGAATCCTGGGAATACTGATCGGCCAATTTTGAAAAGTCTTCACCGGCGAGCGCCTTTTCGCGGACGGAACGCGCCAAGGCGAGGTTCAGGGCGTTCGTGGCGGCGGCTATTTCGTTGTAACGCGTCAAGTTTGCCTTTACAACGGGGAGGTCCGCCTCCGACGCGAAATACTCATTTGAGCGGACTGTTTCGAAAAAACTCTGAAGCTTTATGTCGAACTCCAGCCCCGACTTGAAATCCTCAAGATATCCGGCCTTCTTCAACGCCGCCTCCAGCTGGGGCATTGTCTGCCGCTTGTGCGCGTAATTCCTCAAGCACTCGCGCTCTTTCATCTCGCGAGCGTGGGCTGTTTCAACGATGTTTGATGACGCCAGGCCTTCGGAGATAACGAGTCGAGACATCATCATCTCGCTGAAGCGTTGCAGATTCTTCTTCTTGAACTTCTCCGCCTCCTTGGCCGTGAGCTTGCCGTTGCGACGATTCCGTAGAAGGAAGACCATCATGTCGGAGTAGCGGTCAAGATCTCCGCGTGTGATGACTTTGTCGTTTACACGGACAAGGATGGTCGCCTTCGAGTCCTTCTTCGGCACTGCGGCAGTCCCCCCGGTTGCATTTGCATCGGCAAACGCCGCAAGGCTCCATGTCGCCAATGCAAGAGTCAATGATGTCGAAAGGCGGTGGCTCATCTTTGCAATATTATCATCAATTGGACCTATAAATGAAAGAGGGGGATAGCATCAGCCATCACCCCTCTTAGCTGCGTTACAGGTATGTCCGATTAGAGGGCATAGGCAGGAACGAGCTGCGCAATGGACTTGTTGGCCTTCGAGACCTTCTTGCTGTACTTCATGGACCAGGTACCAGCCGCCGGGACCATGTCAGGAGCATCTTCGGCATCGCACCAGCCCTCGAAGCAGCAAGCATCGCAGAACGGGAGGAGCTTAGCCGTGTACTCGTCGCAAACCTCGACCTCAGGCTCGCCGCAGAGACCGCCGGACTTGACGATCGTCTTGGCGCCGGGCTTGATGTAGGCGATCTCGCCAGCCGCGTAGCCGGAGAGGGACTTGACGTAGCAGTCGTCGTCCGCCGTGCCACGGACCATCTTGCCGGTGACGCCGGAAGCGGTGACCGCGATGCCGTCGACGCCAAGAGCGTCAGCACCCTCGAACACGAGCGTTCCGCCAACCTTCGTGGCCTTCTTGCCATAGACGTAGAGACTGTCCATAGCGACGGCCTCTTCAGCGTAGGCAATAAGAGCGACCTTGTTCTTCTCATCCCAGAGAACGACGTTGGCATCCGCGCCGCAGGTGTAGTCGCAAACCCAGAGGTAGCCCTTCACCTTACGCGTCACGTTGTCCATGTAGTAGACGGTGTCCTTGGTGTCGTCTTCGCAAGGAGACTCAGCCGAGATCTTGCATGTGGTCTTCTTGGGGCCGAGCGACTTGAGGGACATCTTGACATCCCAGGCACGGCACTGGCTCGACACTTCGGGATCGCTGCAAGCATCAGCGAAGGCACCAGCAGTCATGGCCGCAACAGCGGCAGCAATCATGAGCTTCTTCATTGTTTCTTTGTTTCCTTTTGCTTTTTCGTTCAGCTTGGCGGACTTCCGCTTCGCCTCCCCCCGGAGCTACCCGGTCGATCCATTTGTTCCGGCGGTATCTTGCCGACCCACTTTGTTGCACCCGCGTGAGCACGGTCGACACACATGTTATGCCATTCAGCAGATTCGGGACGGTTTGAGTTTCACACCCCTCTTCCACCGACTCCTGTAGAGCAATTTGCGGGTCAACTTTCATTGAGCCCGGTTTTTCCTAGGCCCGGACACAATGTCCGAAACCCGCCCTGTTCCACGGAAGCGACAATATTGTACCACATTTTACCCCCGTTGCGCAAGGGGGTATCGTGATTTTTTTTTCGGGTGTCTTTCGGCTCATAATGGCCATAATTCCGCGGCTCCACGTGACAATCAGACATAAAGCACTTATACTATGTCGACATCATGAAAATTCAATGTGGATCAATACAACGCAAGGGCAGAATGCTCTACTATGTAGTAAGAACCGAGGGCCGCATACGCTGGTTCTCACTGAAAACAGGCGATATCGAAGTCGCGCGTATCCGTGCGCGAGCCTTCATACCCCAATCGCAGAGCGAGTTGGAGTGGTTAAGGCACCTTAAGAACCTTGGGCGCGACGCAGAACAAAGGCTAAGGGTTCTTAATGCTGCTAAATCCGTCAACTGGGACAATCTGGGCGCACTGTCGCTTCCTGTGGTCATTGACGCCCGGTGCATCAAAGAAGAGCCGACTCACACGCGCTGGCTCGAGATTCTTCACCAAATTGCCATGGAGAAGTGTCAAGGAAGCCCGTCCGAGCTGACACCGTCAATGGCGGCTGCGATTTCGGACGAGTTGTCGGCTAGATACGTATCATGTCGACGTATGGTTTCTTTCTATAGGCGATGCTGGCAAGCAGTCGGGCTGGACGACTCAATATGGGACCTCGGTCCACAACAATCCAGAAATCTAGCAGCTGGAAGCAGGTCCAGAGAGTTCTATAGAAGACTCTCCCTGGCAGAAGCCAGCTCAATATATGAATACTTGCGAGAAAACGACCAGGATATGTCCGCCGTGATGGCCATTGGCTTCGGCACAGGATTGCGGCTATCGGATGTAACCGAGCTCGAAGCGTCCGAAATAGCAGATGGAGGGAAATTTCTCAGAATCGTCCCCAACAAAACGCGCTTGAAAAAGCCACGCCCTCTCATTATACCTCTAATAAGGGAGGCTGGGGAGGCCATCAAGGCCAGAATGACGGAGAAAGGATACATATTCCCGGATTCCGTAAGAAATCGACCGTCAAGACGACTTGCAAATGCCTTTAGGAGGTGCGGAGTGATGCAAATCGGGGCGGGACGGGCCTCTTTTCATTCGTTGCGAGCGACATTCATATCAATGATGGACGAGGCCGGCATCCCGCCCCACATTACCGATGCCATCACCGGTCATGGCGGAGGAGGAATGCACTCACGATACACTCAACCGTCCCTGTCAGCGTTAAGGGACTCTATGATGCGGGCCATTCCGCCGCTTTGCAGCGATGTCTGTTAGAAGGGCAAAGCCCAAAAAGTCACCCTATGACGGGGCCGTCAGCCTCAACACTAGTTTCTCAGTTTGATGTTGCTTTAGAAAAACTTGCCTTTGGTGCAAACAAACACGCCTCCGGCACGGACATTGTGTCCGGGCCTAGGAAAAACCGGGCTCAATGAAAGTTGACCCGCAAATTGCTCTACAGGAGTCGGTGGAAGAGGGGTGTGAAACTCAAACCGTCCCGAATCTGCTGAATGGCATAACATGTGTGTCGACCGTGCTCACGCGGGTGCAACAAAGTGGGTCGGCAAGATACCGCCGGAACAAATGGATCGACCGGGTAGCTCCGGGGGAGGCAACGCGGAAGTCCGCCAAGCCGAACGAATAAGCAAAAGGAAAAAGAAACAATGAAGAAACTCATGATTGCTGCAGCGACCGCTGCCATTGGTGCGGGTGCCTTTGCAGCCACCTCCCTGGATGCGCAGGTCTACGACGTCTCGCTGACGGTCAAGTCCACCGCGTGCAAGGAGATTAAGTACACCAAGACGATCGCCACGCTTGAGGGTGAAGACTATTCTGACGTCAAGGGTGAGAAGATTGCTGTCCGCAAGCAGGGCACCACGAAGATCGCCGGTGTGATCTGGGGATGCGATTGCGAAACGATCGCCGATCCCGCATGGCGCACCTACAACAACGGCACGACCGTCGGCGGCTACCTCTTCTGGAATGTCGGGGCGGACAATGTGTTCAACATCTTCTCCACGACCTTCGGCTGGGCCGCGTTCAACCGCATCGACACCGGCGACAAGGCCGAGGGCGTGTGGCTCCTCCGCAACTGGGACGCCGACAACACCGTCGCGCTTCTCGGCGCTGGCTTCGGCAAGGTTAGCGGCACGACCTGCCGTACGATCCTGTCGAGCATGTCCGGCAACTTCGCAGGCTTCCTGCTCGCGGGCTCCGAGGCTGGCGGTTGCAAGTTCTGCGGCGAGAGCGATTGCACCGCGTGGCAGGTCTGCCCCTGCACGGCGGCGTACTACGACACCGACCTGACGGCCGCGTACGGATCCTGGAAGATCAAGTACAACAAGTCTGCGTCCCAAAAGCTCCGCAAGACTGGTCGTCTCAGCAAGTCCTTCAAGTTCTCGAAGAAGACTGCTGATGCCGAGACGCTCGTCACGCGCATCGAGGCTGCCGCAGCTGCTGGCGCTCTCTCCTCCGACGACGATGACGAACTCTGGCCCGTCGAGGAGGAAGGTGAGCAGTTCGGCGAGTATGTCGATGCTGCTGACGTCGCAGTTGCGGCCTACACAACCGCGACCGTCGATGGCGCAGACATGGAGCCTGAAGAGTATGAGGGCGACAACGACGTTGTCAACGCTCTTCTGTTCCTGACCAGCTGCGGCGACGCGTCGTAATCCAACCATACGTTCTTACTGAACGCCAAAGGGGGAATCGGGGTTTCTCGATTCCCCTTTTCAGGCTAAACCCATGCGCATGAACATGAACATCACGAGAAAATTCCTGCTTTCCGTTGTCGTGCCGCTTCTGCTTGTCGCGGGGTGTTCGCGCGAGCAGCCCGAAGCGGATGCGGCTTCACCCGCAGGCGTACAAACCGGTGATCGTGCCAAGAAATCAAAGACGCGGGCTGCGCGGACGAATCTGGCTGACGACGCCGTGCTCATCCGTTGCGGCACGAACGCACTCACGAAGGCCGAGGCCGACCGTTTGATTGATCTGCGCGTCAAGATGGTGCAGCTGTCGCTTCCAAAGGGACAGAACCTCCAGCTGCGCGACGCTCTCGGCGCGCGCGTGCTCGCCGCCGTTCCGGTTGGATTCCCCCGCGACTGCGCCGTAAGGGAATTCGCCGCCACAAACGGCATAGCCGCGGGACGGAACGAGATTGACCTTATGCGGGCGCGCGCGATGAAAAGCGCGAAACAGGATTTTTCGTCGTGGCCGTCGTTCGTGCGCAAGCTCACCGCTGACGAGCGCGCGACACTGGACGAACGCATCCGGATCGAAGCGCTCACCGAGAGCGTACGCATGTGGCACGCCGCAAACCGTCCGGCGAAGGTGACGGACGAGGAAATCGCCCGCCTTCGCCAACGCCAGCGCAATTACAACCAAATGGCCGCGGCCACCAACGATTTCACTTTCGCGCAGGCGACCAACGTCTGGCGCGCCATCGAAAACGGCGAGCTCGCCTTCGGCGACGCCGTGCGGAAATATTCCACCGACGAAACGGATACGGACGATGGCATATGGGGCGATTTCGCGCTGGATTATTTCAACGACAGCCCCGTCCTCGCGAAGACGCTTTCGCGGATGGAGTCCGGGAACATCTCGCCGCCCGTCGAAGGCGACAACGGGCTCATGATCCTCAGGGTCGACGACAAGCAGGTCGAAAGCGACGGACGCGCCGTCTACTCGCTTAGCCGCATCTTTTTCCATCTGCCTGAGTTCTATCCCGAACTTGACGACGCTGCGTTCGCCAAGGAGATTCGCGAGGCGCGGCAGAACCGACTGTTCAATGAATTCATCGCAGATCTCGCCACGAAAAATCCGCCTACATATCCAAGCGGCGAAAAGATTTTTGAAGATGCGAAACGGACGGCTGCACAACCGGCGTTATTCTGAGATTTTTGTATAGAGGGGTGAATGCAAAACACAAACAACAATAACAACAAGTTAACATGAAAGGAATAATCCAATGAGAACAAAACCCCCTCTTTTGTCAGCGCTCGTCCTTGCGATAGGACTTGGCGTGTCCTCCTCTGGCGTCGCGGGTGCGACTCTGCCTGGCTGGGATGCCGATTTCGTCGCCGCGACGAACGCCGCCGTCACGGCGCATCGTCCGCTCGTGGTCTTCTGGGCGAACACCGGCTGCAGCCACTGCGCGGCGCTGGAAGCGGACGTGCAATCGTCGTCGTTTACGCAGTGGATGGACGCGTCCGGCTATCTGTTCTGTTTCGTTCTCGGGAAAAACGGCAAGGATCCGGACGGCACGTCCGTCGTCAAGAATTTCGCCGGGAAAGCGGCCGGCACCGCGACAAAGACGCCATCGAGATATCCGTACCTCTGCCTCTACTGGCCCAAGGCCAGCGGCGTGGCGGCGACAAGCTTTACCACCGACAGCGCCGCGACGCTCAAGAGCCGCGCCGAGTCCTTCTTCGCCGGGTACGCGCCAATTCCCGATTATCTCGGCGGCGATCTGTTGTTTACGTCCGAATATGAACACGCGCGACTGGAGGCCGAGGTCGGTTTCACGAAATACGTCGATGTTCCGCTCGTGCGTGACGCTGCGGCGGCTGCTTTTGCGGCCACGAACACGTTAACGGCCACCTATGGCGGCCAGGAAATACAGCGCGCGACGGTCGCCTGGCAGAAGAATCAAACCGCGCGGACCGTGCGCGTCGCCGTGCCGGAATCGGCGAAAGCCGGCGGCGCGATCGCCCTCGCGCTCCTGGACGAAACCGGGAACGCGCGCGGACGCGTCCGCATCTTCCTCGTGGGCGAACGGGAGAACTCGACGAAGAACCCCTTCTTCATCGGCGAGCGCACCGCCGCGACGCTTGATTACGGCGAATGGACGATGGACCTGGACGTGGCGATGGAAAAATACCGCAACGAACCCGATTCGCGCCTGATGGCCGTGGCCAGTGGTTCACTCTGGTGCCCCGACTGCGTGATGACCGACGAACATGTACTGGAAACCACGGCTTTCAAGGAATGGGCCGTTGACAACAAGGTTATTCTCGTCGACATCGACGTGCCCAACTTCCCGAATACGACGAATTCCGCCTGCCTGCTGACGCGCGTCGTCGGCCGCACTAGCGACGGCTACATCTCGGGCCGCGGCACGCTGGCGACAAACGAGCTCGAACGCTACCAGAGCGGCGCCGGCTACCTTTCGCGCCACATGGTCTCGGATGCCGCCGCGCAAGCGACACTGAACCGCAACCGGTCGCTTGTCGGCCAGAACACGCTGAACGGGGGCTGGAACGACCCGAACCGCGCCAACCAGAACCGCACGGGCATCCCGAACTTCTTCGCGCTGACGCGCGACGGCAAACTCGCGGGGACGTTCGAGACGTTCGACGCGATTGGTCCTTCCGAGTTCAATGCGGCATACCTCCAGCGTTTCACGGAGCTGGTGGAGATGGGCGCAAACGGCGACGGAGATCTGGACAACCGTTCCTGGCAGACGACGAATGATTCGTTCACGGGCGACACCGCAACGACCGCGACGCTTTCAGCGCTCGACCTCGCCGACACATACCGCCTTGCCGCGACTTCCGCAGCGGCGGCTTCGCAGACAATCACCGTCAGCGGCAGCGACGCCAACACAACGGCGACCGTCAGCATCATAGAAGTCGTCGGCGGTACGGCGCGCACGGTGGCGACTGCCACGGGACGCCTTTCAGACGGCGTGAGCGCGACGGGCGTCATATCATCCACGGGAGGCAACTATTACGTTTCGGTCGTGGGCGAAGGTTCGGGGACGCTTGCGGCCGACGCGTCCGCCGCGAGCACCGTCACGGCCTACACGCTGGCTGGTTCGCGCAAAGCCATAGACAATCCGTTCACAAACGACTGGACATCCAAGGCCCTGACGACGACGTTGCCGCTCTATGCGTCCGACGGCACGACGCTCAAAGGGCTCCTTGCGTTGTCGCTGAAAAAGAACGGAAGGATCTCTGCCAAGTATTCGGCGGGCGGAGGCAGTCTTGCCCTGTTCACGGGCAAGTGGGACGACGACATAGCCGCCGACGGCACCGCGACCGCCCTTTTGACCAAGAAGAACTTCACCCTTTCGCTGGTCATGGGAGCAGACGGCGTTGTGGCCGCTGAAGTCGACGACGGCACAAGCACACTTGCTTCGGGTGAATGCGGCCTCGCCGAGAGCTATGGCGCATTTTCCGGCGTATACACCGTGGCGTTTCCGTCTGTCGACAACGCGTCGACGACAGAACCGGCAGGAGATGCCGTCATGACACTGAAGATGGCCGCGACGACGACGGCGAAAAAGAAAGGACAGTTTAAATACACGATCCACCTTCCCGACGGCAAGACGCTGACGGGGTCGTCCAGCGTAACGTGGGTGGACGCCAACTTCGGCATTGTGCCCGTGTTGCGCACGGTCGGCGTCGAAACGTTCGCGGCTGTGCTGAAGGTACGGCGCAACGCCGGGGACGCCCCGTCGACCCGCGCCGTCATCGCGCAGGACGGCACCGAGGCCGTCTGGACGAATAAAACCAAGGGAAGATCGTTTACGCGCACCTTTGCCGTACGCGGGAGCTGGTATGACAAGAACGATTCGCTGCTTGTCGGCATCGACGACGAAACGCTGGCGTTGCAGTTTGCGCCCGTGACGGAGTCCGTCGCGCCGAGTCCGGCCTGGGGAGAGCTCATGCATGTGGCCGGCGAGGGCGCGGTTGTGACCATCACGGATTCCAGCGCCACCGCAACGAAGGCGACAGGGTTCTCGTTCAAGTTGAACCGTTCAACGGGCGTCTTCACCGGGAAATCGACACTCTCGTTCGAAGGCAAGGCCCGGGTATCGGCGAAGTTCACGGGCGTACTCACACGCGGCTGGTTCAGCGACTGCGACTGCGGCGAGGACAACGACGAGCTGATTGAAATGGAGAATGTGGCGTTCGGCCTCGGCCATTGCCTTTTCTCGGATCGCCTTGGAGGAAAGACCGCGAAGCGAAGCTTCCCGGTCGAAATCAAATAGGACATTCGGTAGATGATTGGTTCTTGCGCCAGAAAGATCCTGAGTTGCCTTGCGCTTGCCGCGCTTCCCGCCTTCGGATACGATATCCCGGTGGGCGAAGGGACCGCGGCAGGCGTGTCGGATTTCTATCTGGCGCCGGGCGGGAAGGACCGACTTGTCCTCAAGTATGCGTCGATCCCCGTCATGTCCTTCGACGCGCGCCCCGGCGCGCGCAAACGCACATGGCAGTCGCACGAAGCCACGGCAATGGAGGAATCGGATGGTCGCATCGACGTTCATCATCGCAATTTTCTTGATGCCGGGGCGGCGACGCTTGTCTTCACGCAAGGCCGACTCAGAAGTTTCCGGCGTGAAGGCGATGAAAACCGGAAGGCGAAGGATCTCGCCTTCCTTTCCGCCCATCCCAAGAGGCCGCCGACTCTTCAGCAGCTCTGGCGTCCGCGTTCGGCCGAACGGGACAAGGCGGAAAAAGCCAGTTGGTGGCGTGACGGCGCGCGTCTCAGACTCGGATACTTCAACCCCAATGCCGCCGGCACGCTCTTTGCGGAGATTGCGGCGCTGTTTGCCGCATTCGCCCTCGTTTGGCGGCGGTGCGGTGTACGCCTAGCGTGTCTGGGAGCCTCGGCAGCCGCGCTCGTCGCCTTGATTCTAACCGGCTCGCGCGGATCGTTTATCGCGTCTATCCTCGGCATCGCCATCACGGCGCTTGTGCACTTCGTTCCGCGTCTTGGGGGGAAAAGGGTCCTGCTGGGCACCATGCTTACCGTTCTTCTGGGAGGTGTCGCCCTTTTTGCCGTCGGGAAGATGACGGACGGACGTTTTGGCGCGAACCTGCTTTCCGTGGATGAAGGCAACGTGCAACGGCTCAGATGCTGGGCCGCAGCACCCGAGATGATGGCGGTTGCGCCCGAAGGCTGGGGCGATGAACCCGGCCGCGCATACTGCGACTGGTTCCAGGCCCCTTCCGACAATCACCGTCTCTACTATCTCGTGAACAGCCATCTCACTTGGATGGTGCAGTACGGACGCGTCTTCCGCTGCGCCTATGTGTCGGCCTGGCTGATGCTGTTCATGCTCCTTTTCGCCTTTGCACGACGCAAAACAGTCCAGGTTGCGCTGGCCGTCTGGAGTGCGTTTGCCGTTTCGCTCTGGTTCAGCACCGTCGGCATCTTCCCGACGTTGTGGATTCTCCCGGCGCTCTGCGGCGGAGCGGTGCTTGTCGTCGTCGGCAAAGAGCTGGCACAGGGCGGCAGCGGCGCGACCCGTCGGCGTCTCGCCCTCCTTTTCGCCATCGCGGTCGTTTTGGGGTGCCTCACGGTTCTGGCACTCGAAGCCATTGGTCGCCGTCAGGCGGACGCCCGCGAGATTCCCGTTGCGTGTGATGGCGGCACGGTTCGCATCGGTCGTGGTGACGTGCATACGGCCATCATTCGTGACGACGCAGTATTAGCAGGCGACGCCATCGGCAGCTTCGGGCATGAGCTGCGCGATGGAATCCATGCGACGCCGGATGCTGGTTCCGTGCTCGTCGTCAACAATCCGGACGAACTCCCCAATGCCGTCGATCGCCTTGTGGCTGCCGGTAGGGGCGCGGCGCGCTATCTCAAGCACCGTGCGAAACATCTGGGCGATGGAGCCTACTGCCATGCGCGGCGGACGATCTTTCTCTCGCCGCCGTTTGCGCCTGATGCCGTTCCGTACACCCTGTCGTCCGGCTCGGAAGTCCGGCTTGCGATTGGCGAGTTCGCCGCGCAGTTCGATACGCAGTATGGGCGCGAAAGGACCTGGGTCGATATCGTTCCCGGCGCGGAACTCTACATTCCCGGATGGATTTCCAAGGTGCTAGAACCCGCCAGAAAGGAGGTGCCGTGAAAGGCGCGCTTCTAACCACAGTCTTGCTGGCAGGCGGTCTGTGCGCGGCGGAGAACTGGACGCTGGCCCGACGTCCGGAATCTGACGGTTCGCAGGCGGCGGCATTGCCTCTCGCGCCGAACTGGTACGGCGGGGATACGGAGACCAATGTGGTCGACGTTCTACTCGTGTTCGATGCGTCCGCACAGAATCATCTCGCAGCCGCCGGACACGCCACGGAAGGCTACGCCAAGGCGTGTGTGGACGATCTGAACGCATCGCTGGCGTACACGGGCATCGACCGGCGCTTCACGTTCCGCCTGGCGGACGTGATGGACGTCTCGCCGCTGGATTTCGGCGCGCATGAGCTAACGGAAATCGTCGCGGCTTTTGCCCCTACACTGGGTGCGACGCCAGCTCTCGATGCGCAGACGGCCGAACACATCCGGGCGGCGCGCGATGCCAGCCATGCCGATATCGTCGCCATCCTCACGACCAGCAAAACACCCAACATCTACGGCTACGCCACTTCCATCTACCACGACCAGCTGGCCGCCGGCGATCTGGACGCGCTCTCCGAGAGGGCCTATTGCGCCTGTCGGATCGATGCAATCGAACAACGCCACACACTGATGCACGAAATCGGGCACCTTTTCGGCGCAGGCCAC
Source organism: uncultured Verrucomicrobiota bacterium (assembly GCA_946610035.1). GTDB lineage: Bacteria > Verrucomicrobiota > Kiritimatiellia > RFP12 > UBA1067 > UBA1067. Next base: position 69,818 of record CAMOCC010000001.1, on the reverse strand, counting down.
AGCGATACGCAGCACAAAACGCCCGGGCCGCAGCTTCACCCGTGGTCATCCGCCTACCGTTTCCGCGCCGGCGACACGCCGCTCACGACGGTAACAGGGTACCCCGAGGAGAAGGACGGCGTCATACTGCCGTTCTTCTCCTCGCCGGACTATGCGCTGACGTTCACGGCCGACAACGGCACAGTCGTACGCGACATTCCCGTGGGTACGCCGACAAACGACAACACACGGACGCTGATCGCGACCTGTCCTATTATCGCGCAGTACCGCGCGGCAAAGCCGACGCAAACCGATGCAAGGTTCGCGAGCGAGCTTGCCTTCGCGTTGCTGGAAGACGGGAACGTTCCGAGAATGCGGGACGGGGCGATCGCCCTGCGATGCGGCGTGCGGCGCACATTCGCGCTTGGAGGCGTTTCGAACGACGTGCGCCTGCAAGCTGCGCGCATCCCGCCGGGATTCTCCTGCGACGCCGAGGGCCGCGTCCTTTCCGGGTGCGCGACCAAACCGGGGTCCTATACCGCGACATTCACATTCACGCAGCGAACCGGCGGGCTGCGCGTACCGCGGCGGGTGCTGTTTCGCGTCGAGCCGCTTCCCGAATGGGCCACAGGAAAATTCGTTGCGGAAGACGGCAATTCCGAGATTACCATTTCAAGCCATGGTAACATCCGTCTCGTCCGCCGCAAGGCGTTCCGGAGCGAGAAAAATACGCAAGACGGATTCCTCCGGGAAGAGGCTGCCAACGATGGCGGGCCCGTCTTCGTCTTCGAGGACGGCAAGCGCCTGAGCCGTCCGGGTGCAGGCAGCGCGGGGGCGGTGATTACGGACACGGACGGCGCGGTCTACCGTCCGGCAAAGCCACCCGCGTCCAGGCGCAGAGCTTCAAGGACAAAACCCAAACACAACAAATGAAGGAACATACCATGAAACACACCACCATGCTAATCGCACTCGCCGCCGGCGTCTGCTGCTCGACTCCCGCCGCGTTCGGCAATGCCGAAGACGACAAGGCCGCACAGGTCTACGACGTCAAGATCACGATCAAGACCACTTCGGCCAAGAAGTCGTCCATCTCGGCCGGCAAGAACGCATTCGTCGACGAAACCGGCACGATCGTCTACCGCACGCAGGGGTCGCAGACCTGGAACGGCGTCATCTGGGGATGCAGCTGCGACGCCATCCTCGGCAACTGGACGGTCATAAACCAGAGCATGGGAATCGTCGCGGGATGCGTCATCTGGGACAAGAAAAGCCCCAACACGATCGTCTTCGACGAGGACATACACTGGCGGCTGCTCAACGCCATCGACCAGAACGGGACGAAGTGCGAGGGGGCCTGGACGATCGGAGACTCAAGCGACAGCTCCAACGCATTCCTTTCCTTCGCCGGGTTCGGCTCCCTTGTCCTGAGCACGGAGAAGGCGGACGGGAACCTTGTGCTTGCCGACTGCATGAGCTACGTCAAGACAATCTCGGGCAATGTCGCCGGATGGATGCCGGCTCCCTCCGTCACGACGCCCGGCAAGAAAGGCGTCTGCACGTTCTGCAACGCCGAGGAGGACGAGGAAGACGAAGTTGACTATGCCACGGCCTGGAACTTCTGCGACTGCGCAGAATTCGGCGACGTCGACTTCACGGCGGTGTCCGGCACGTGGTCGATCAAATACAACTCCCAGCTGTCGAAGAAGCTCCGCAACTCAACCTCCATTCTCGACGTCTACAAGAAATTCCCCGCAACGGTCAAAGCTGCGGTTGCCGCAAAAATTGCCGAGACTCTCGGCGAATAACCGAACGCCCACCAAAACCCATCTACAAGAAAGGACAAGGCTATGAAAAAAGCGATTCTTCTCTCCCTGCTCGGCGCCGTCGCGATTGCGGCGCAGGCCAAGAAAACGACCGTCTACGACGGCTGCGCGTTCTGCAACGGCGGCGAAATCGTCATAGACGACGATCCTGTCATCATACCATCGAAGCCCTCCTCGGGTTGCGTGTTCTGCGGAGACGAGAGCTCGTCGTCGGGCGGAGGCTCGTCGTCGGGCGGCAGCTGGAGCACGACGGACTGGTCGAAGGCCATGACGAAACAGGCCTACATCGTGAACGAAGACGGCACCTATGCAGGTCTCGCAACCATCACGACTAGCAAAAAGTCGAAGAAGGGAAAGGTTTCGGTCAAGATCGCCTTCAAGCTGGCGTCGGGCAAGAGCGCAACGGCGTCCAAAACCGCATTCGCGCCCGATGAAGGCGGCACAATCACGGCTACATGGTCGAGTGTCAAGAACCTCGGAGCTGTCGAGGTGGTAATTACGTCAGACGGCGAGGTCGGCGGCAAGGCGGGAGCCTACGAATTCGCCGACGAATACGAGACGGATGACGATGACGACGACGGGACGTTTGTGCACGGGCAGCATACCTTCTCCGTCGAAGCGGATGACTACGAGATGCCAAGCGACGACTACGACCTGATTTTCGAGACGATTCCGGATCTCGAGATTGTGACCTCGAACGCCAAGAGCTGGAACTGCGGCAAGGCGCCGAGCATCAAGTACAAGAAATTCAAGGAAGACGGCGAAACGTGGTATGAACTCATCGGCCTCGACGACGAGAACAAGACCAACATATCCGGTCTCAAACTCAAGTACAACTCCAAGAAGGCGACTTTCACCGGTTCGTTCAAGGTCTATGCAACCAACGAGGCGAATATCGAGAAAGGCAAGCCAAAGCTCAAGAAGTATTCGTTCAACGTCAGCGGACGCATCAACGGCGAAACGGCGACAGGCATCGCAACCTGCAAGAAACTGAAGGCCAGCTGGCCGGTCGTCATCGACTGATATACTGGACATGAATCGTAAGACTGTTAGTTGGGCAGCCCTGGCGGTGGCGACCGTCGCCGCAGGGCTTATATGCCTATATCAAACGGAGCGTGGGACGGGTGACGAGAGCGGCCGGGTTAAACCCGATCCAGGCAGACGAGTCATCCGGTCCAAGCCGAAACCGGGACGGCAGGACCCGAAAGCTGCAGTGCAGGATGTGGTTTCCAAACGGCGGATTCCACAGTCACGGTTGGGCGAAAAACCAGGCTTTGAAGCGTTTCTTGATGAACTTTCCGCCGACGACCGCAAGATCGTGCTGTCAGTCCAGGACGCATTGGACGAGGACAACTTCTCCGCTGTTGCAAGCGCGGCTCAACATGCGCTTAAGTCGACAAACCCCGCCGTTCGTGAGGCGGCAATCGAGGCATTGGGGTGGTTCGGTCCGCAGGCGCTTCCCGATCTGACTCCGTTGATGGCGGACCCCGATGACGATGTGGCCAACACGGCTATATCCCAGTGGGAGCTGGCAATGAGCGACATCGAGGACAACGACCTGCGATTGTCAATCGCCGAGGCGACGATGAAGACGCTCGACAGCGTCGAAGCGCTGACCAGCATCGTAAGCGAGATCACATCCCGCGACGACGACCTTGAGATACTCGAGTCCCTTGTCTCAATCATTGAAAGCGGCAACGAGGCCGGCGCTCGTGTCGCCCGGGAGGAATATGAACAGTTGACGGGCGAAGAGTGGACCGACATCGACGCCGCGAACAGGTGGCTCGATGAAAACTATACGCCGCCGGAACCCGACGACGACGAGGATAACGCGCGATAAGCGCCAGGCCCCGGCTTTTCCGCCGGCGGCTACGGGTTTTTGATCGACGACATTCAGTGGAATCTTCCTTCCGCCTTAAGGCGAAGGAAGTGCGCCCTGTCGCGCTCGGCGAAGACCTTTGCGGGATTGCCGCCGGCGATGGCCATGGGCGGAATCTCCCCGTGGACGACGGAACCCGCCTGGATGATCGCGCCCTCCCCGATCTTCGTGCCGGGAAGGAGGATCACATACGCGCCGATCCAGACGAAGTCGCCGATGGTCACATCCTTGACCGTGTATGTCCTGTCGTACGGGATCGCCTCGCCGCCGTTGTAGTTGTGGTTGCGGGTGAAGATCACAAGGCCCTCGCCGGAATGCACGTAGTTGCCGAAGACGACGTTGCCGGTCCCAAGTATCCTGGCTCCGTTGAATGAAACGCCCTCGCCGACGACGGTGTGGCGCGTGACCTTTACGGGCCCATGGCACTTAAGCCCCCTGCCGACGGACTTCGCGCGCCGCCTCACCGGCAGGCCGTGCCAGAACGAGACAAGCCGCCGCCGCCACTTGAGACGGCGGGACCTGGGCAGGACCCAGAATGTCATAATTCCGGTCAACACGTCAAGCATCGCCGCCCTCCCCTAATCCCGGTGCCGCGCCAGGAACCTCCTGAGCGACAACGCCTTCTCCATGTTGAATCGCGAGGCCGGATGGTGCGGCCCCAGGCGTCCGGGCCATCCGGCCCAGTCGCCGTAGTTGTACGTGAGCACCGTCTCGGGGTCGTTCGGGACCATCACGGGGACGCCCTCGAATGTCGCGGACTTAAGCGGGAATATGTCGTCGTAATCGTAGGCGGCCTCCTTCACCCAGCCGGCGACGGAGAATTCGACGCCGCGGTAGATCGCCGGTTTCGCCGCGTCCGGCGCCGCCTCCCTGCCGTCCATGATCCAGTCCCGCCTCGCCTGGTCGAGCGCCGCGCGGTGCGCGGCGTCGTCCGCCTGCGGATCGAACCGCTTCGCGTTGCGCTCCTGGGCGGACCTCACCTTCATGAACAATTCGTGCTTCTCCTTGAGCCCGGGGAGGGGGGCGTAGTAGCGATCATAGGACATGATGGACGCGGTGACGTCCTTCGGCAGCTCGCGGTGCGAGACCTTGATCTGGTTCCACTTGCGCGAGAAGCGGCGCCAGGCGAAGAAACCTTCGCGGCACTTCTCGTTGAACACCTCGCAGAAACGGTCGTACTCCTCGCGTATCATCCCCTCGTCGACGTCGTCGTCCCACGGCACGAACCTCCCGCCGTGGCGGACGACCCCGAGAAGGCTCCCGCTTATCATCCACGGATGGAATCCGTTCTCGTGCGCGACGCGCAGCACCTCCTTGAGCAGCACGACGCCGGCGAGCTGGACATCCCGCGAATAGCCCCGCGCCGGAGGCATGTTCCCGATGTCGGCGGCCGTCAGCAGTTCGCGCCTGAGCAGCTGCGACTGCAGCGACAGCCCCGGCTCCCCGGCGCTGCGCCACACGCGCAGGCCGCAAAGGCGCGTCACCAGCTGGCCCTTCTCGTACTTGCGCTCCAGAAGGCTCATGCCGCCCCTCCCTCTCCCTCGCGCAGCTTCTTGAGCGTAGCGGAGAGGATCGTCGAGCTCGTCCCCTTGGTGCGCGGGAAGTAGACGACCCTGACGCCCACCTTCGAGAACTTGGCCTCCATCTCCTTCCAGCTCGGCGTGTTGAACCAGTCGTCGCCGACGAAGAGGACGTCGAAGTGGAGCTTCTCCCACATCTTGTACTTGTCCAGGTCGTCCTGCGGAATCGCCGCGTCCACGTACTTGATCGAACGGACGATCTCCAGCCGCTCCGCAAACGGGATAACAGCCCTCTTGTGCTTGTACGCCACGAGCTCGTCCACAGAAACGCCCACGATCAGCTTGTCGCAGAGCCCGTGCGCGTTCTTCAGAAGGTTGAGATGCCCTATGTGGAAGAGGTCGTAGACCCCGCTCGTATAGCCTATAATCGTCTTGCTCATCTTTATTTGACCTCCTCTTGTTTGATTCCCTTCACAACCGCATCGACGACGCCCGCCGCCGCATGCGGATGGTTCACGCACACCTCGCGCGCCGCGAAGTCCTCCCTCCCCGCCTTGCGCGGATCGTCGCCCGCCAGGACCACCCGTCGCACGAAGGCGACGATGTCGTCGTCTGTGTACGCGCGCTCCACGTGGTCGAGAAGCCGCCTCGCGAACGGCAGAAACTGCCGCTCCACCGTGGCGTCGTCCGCCAGCATGTAGCACTGCGGCTTCCCCGTGTAGAAATACTCCGCCAGGAACGACCCGCAGTCGTGGATGAGCGCGTCCGACCCGGCGAACGTCGCGAAGTAGTCGCCGCCCCTCTGGAACTCCACGTTCGGATGCGCCTCCATCTCCGCCGCGTAGCGGGCCGTCCTCTCGGGCCCCCACCACTTCGCCGTCGCGAGCCTCGGAAAGAGGAGCGGATGCGGTCTGAACACGAAATCGACATCCGGAAACATCGCGGGAAGGCGCCTGAAGAGGTCCGCATGCTCGAGGAACGTCGAAAGCGCGAGGCCGTCCGCCTCCCTGTCTATGGAGTGGTGCGGACATATCATCACCTTCTTCCTCGCAGGCCCCGGTGCAAGTCCTACACTGCATTCGCCTCTTCCCATTTTACATTTTCCATTTTCCATTTTACATTCTTCTAGCCTGTCCATCTTGCAGTAGCCTACGGCGAACGTGTTGTGCGAGAGGAGCGGGTTCTTTGCGGCGCTCATCGCCCTGGTCGCCTCGTTGGACACGAAATAGCGCCAGGAGAGGACGATGTTCGGGAGGAACGGCGTCTTCCTCTCGTTCGTGAAGAAGAGTCCGCCGTAGCCGTAGTAGAGTATCGCGACAAGCGAGCGTTCCGAAAGCCTCTCAGTCGTCCAGTCGGGATACGTCTGGTCCTCGTAGAGCACGGTGGAGAAAACGACGTCCGCATCAAGGCGCTCCCTCCGCCCGGTGGCGGGGTCGTAGAGCCGCACCACCGCCCCCGGATAGCGCCCTTCCAGCGCACCCGCGGTCTTGTCGAGCGTTTCGCGCAGGAATTCGTCTCCCCTCGTCACGCGCGGGGCGACGGCGATGAACGGCCTGAAGCGCGCGTCGTCGCGCATCTTCAGGAAGACGGGCTCGCCCGAGAACATGGACGCGTCGCAGACGAGGAAGGCGACTGACAGCCGCTCGCCGCGCGCAAGCTTCGCACGGCACGCGGCCTCGTGCGCGGCGTAGCGGGCACGGACCCCCGGCAGAGTCAGCGCAACCCTTTCGTCGCGCTCGCGGTCCAGAAGCCGCCTGCGAATGCGCTTCCTCACCCCCTTTGCAGGGATGAGCGCCGTCGCAAGCCGTATAAGCCTTGTCTTGAAATTGGTAGCCACGGACAATATTATACCAAATATCGCCTTTTCGCGCTTGACCCTAGTCCCGACAGTACCCTGTTATCGTCCTGAGCCGGCGCTCGAGCTGCGCGTATTTGCGATGGCGGCGTCCCTTGACGAGCATCTGGAGGCGAAGCGAAAGCGCGTAGAGGCGGAGCTTGAGCCAAGTCGCCCGGTCAGGCGGCGCGGCGAAGGTCATCCCCCGCTCCTCCGCCGCAAGGCGTTCGGACGCCTTGACTACGGCTTCGGTCTGCGGCAGGAGCGCAAGGACCTTTCCAAGCGCGTGGAAGTCGTTCCAGACGCCAAGCCCCAGTTCTCGGTTGACGCCGAAGACGACGTAGCGGAACTTCCAGTTCCTGACGACCCAAGGGTCCTCCCTGTAGTCGGCGCGGTCTATCGAAAGCTGCCAGTCTATCGCCCTGAGGTGGCCGTCCGCGCCGACGAGCAGGTTGTCCGCAAAGAGGTCGCGGTGGAGTATTCCCGTTCGTTTGAGGGCGGACGCAAGATTCAGGATGTCGGCGGCGAAGCGGTCCGCCTCCCCGTCCGAGACTCCGCGCCGCAGGAGGTCAGTGAGCGACGGGCCCGCCACCCTCTCCGCGACAGTGAACGCCATCCGTCCGTCCTCCGACGTCCATTCGGCCAACGGCTCCGGGACTACGCCGGGCGATTCGGCGAACATCCGTTTCGCAAGGCGGAACTCGTTCCCGACCGACCACGCGCACTTCGACGAACACTTCACCATCGCGTCGCGTCCCTTGAACCTCCCCTCGAAGAACACGTCGTTTATGTACTTGCCCTCGAGGACTACGCGGCAGTCGGAAAGCCCGAGGTCCGCACCGACGGTATCGACGACCGTGCGCCACGACGCCTTCGCCGGGATGTTCAAGGCGATTCCCCCGGGGACGCCCCGCTCCCACTCGGCCGCCGTGCGGCCCGTGAGGAGGAACACGTCGCGCGCGAACTCGCCCGTGTCCGTCGTCCCGTGGACGCGATGCCTGCGCCCCGCCCACTTCCGGTACTTCTCCTTGAGGTCGTACATCCTCTCGTTCGCAGTGTAGTACTTGCCCTCGCGCGCCAAGCGCCGGGCGTAGCTCGGCTCAAGGTCGCGCACGACCACGACGAGGAACCGGCCCCCTCCGCACTTCTTCACCTTGAGCGCCGCGTCGAGCGGCTTCCTCGGCCCGTAGAACGCGGTGAACGACTCGGCGGGATCGCCCCGGAACTCCATCTCCCGCGCGTCGACGACCTCGATCTTCGCCTGTGAACGCAGGTCGTCGAGTATCCGCCTCTCCGCGAAGCGGGCCTTCTCCCAGAGGACGAAGAGGTGCAGCTCCGCAGACATCAGCCGTTCTCCCACAGATCCTTGACCCACGGCGCCGGAAGCGTAGTCTGGTGAATGGGCACCTTCACACCGTGGTGGAACCTGAACCCGTCTATCGCCTCCAGCGGACTCGGATCGCCGTGGAAGCAGAGGATCGAAGCGCCCGCCGGCCTCTTCGGCGGCAGCATCAGGTTCATCGGGAATATCCTGTGGCAGACGCGCTTGAACGAGACGACCCAGTCCTCCGGCCACCAGTTCACCTTCTGTCCGAGCCCGACCGCGTGGGTCATGAACGCCTGCTCCGTCGCAAACCTCTTCTTGTCGTAGGCATTGGGCAGGTCTGTCGCGAACGCCTCCCACACCCTGTTCATCGAGCCCGCCTCGAAGCGGAAGCACGAGGAGTTGCCGATGTTCGGACGCCCCCTGAAGATGAGCTTCCTGCGCTCTATCCAGTTGTGGATGATGCAGAACTCGCCCGGCTTGTAGTCGAAGAAGCGGTCCATGTCGCCGACGATTATCTGGTCGATGTCGAGGAAGAGCGTCGGTCCCTTCAATCCGCCGCATCCATCCTTGAACAGCGCGAGCTTCGTGTACACCGTCGGCCACCTGCGCTTCGGGTCGAGCCCGTCCGGGCGCGGCGGAATGGGCTGGACGTCGATCCCAGCATTGAGTCCCTCCGGCTCGTTGGTGAAGCAGATGAAGCGGAACGGACGCTTCATGTGGCGCCTGACGCCCGCATAGAGCCTGTTCACGTAGAAAGGCGGATATGCCGTCCCCCACTTGAGGCAGATAACGTTCACTTTACCCTGATCGGCGTCGGTCATGGCGTTCCTCCCGGACTTCTCTTTAACAATCTCTTGATGTGATGCGTCAAATCTGCAACGGCCGCGCTCGGATACAGCCTCGTATGCCTGCGCGTGCAAATGCAGCACGAAGGCTCGTCCATTCCCCATTCCCCATTTTCCATTTTACATTTTACATTTTCCATTTTCCATTCGCATGCCTTCTCGATCTGGGCGAAGAGGTTGTACTTCGTCATCAGAAGCTCCCTCGCCTTCATTATCGCGTCGCGCCGCCGCCCGTACTCGCCTTCGGCAATCGCCTTCTTCACGATTGCAAGCGCCGCGTCGGGGTCGTCCGCCGGAATCGGGATGAAGCAGTCCGGCGGAAGTATGCGCCCGACCTCCGGATCGCCCGCGTAGAACGGAAGGCATCCCGCGACCAGCGCGTCAGAAAGCTTCTCCGTCCAATGCCCCGCGCCGATGTGGTTCTCGAAGGCAATCGTGTACTTGTAGCCGTCCAGGGCGTCGGACTTCTCCTCGATGGGCTTCACGCCCTTCCCGAACCAGTCGAAGCCGGACACCTCGCGCCTGAGAAGCTCCAGGAAGCGGTAGCGGTCCGCATGGCGCGTATGCGCCATGCGCTTTGCCGAATAGACGGCGGAGAGGACCTTCGTCTTCTCCGGGACCTCGTGTGCGCGCTCCCCGGCGAAGCTGCGACCGGTGTACCAGACCATGTACCCCTCGCCCTTCACGTAGCCGGGATGGCCCTCGGCCTCGGGCGGACGGTTCGTGAGGAGGACTCCGAACTGGCGCGTATACGCCTTGTTGTAGAACTTGACGGACACCGGCTCCTGCGTGGCGAGGATCGTCCGCCCCCTCGGACACTCCACGCGCATCCTCCCGCGCACCACCCCCGGGTACGCGTTCGGCAGCTCGTCGTAGACGCACAGCCAGTCGTAGTCGCGGCAGGCGGGATCGCAGACGAAGCGGAACCTCCCGCCCCAGTCGAAGACGCGTCCGCCCATGAAGCGCTTGACCGTCCCGCCAAGAATCTTGACTACAGTCCGGTCGTCCGTGCGTACGTGCGGCATGGCGCGATACACCTCGTCCCTCAGTTCGCGGTAGAAGCCGAATCGCGCCCCGAGGTTTATCCTCGTCGCCAGCGGGACGCGCCTCGCCTTGATCTTCTTGTCGAGCTTCCTGAGGAGGTAGCCGTCGATTGCGAAAAGCCACTCCGCACGCGTAAGGGACGTCCGGGCGAGGAACATGCGGAACGCATCGAGCAGCCTGCGCCGTCCACCGAGATCGTACCACCTGAGGTGCTCGGCGCGGCAGACTATGTAGCGGACAAAATCCTCCGCCGGCGTCCCGAACCTGAGCGCCTCCAAGTCGAGGAAGCCGCTCACCCTGCCGCCCTCGAACCTGAAGTTCTCCCAGTGGAGGTCGCCGTGGATGATCCGCCTCGCCTCCGGTGCGAGCGAGAGCGTGTCGTCCGGCATGAGCTTCAGTTCACGCACGATCGCGGGCGCATTGCCGCCCTTCAGCCGCTCGATGAGCTTCCGCTTGAGCGCAAGGCCGTCCCGGACGGGCATTATGAATCCGTCGTCCTTCAACCCGGCGGCGAAGGCGCCGTATGCGGAGAGGAATTCATCCGCCTCCGCGTCAGTAAGTTCATCCGGGTATTTGCGTCCGCCCGGGATCCACTTGAGCGCCGCGATCCGCCACGATCCGAACTCGAGTATGCGCCCGTCGAAGAGACGCGTCACCGCGAGGGGATTCTCCGAAGGGGCGGTGTGCGCGAGAAGGCGCTCGAACATCGACACGTGGGCGGCGGGGAAGCACTTCGCGGCGAAGGCCGCTCCGTCTTCCGTCGCGACCTTGAAGTTTATCGAATGGGCGTGCCCGGGAAGCCGCTCAAGGGCGGCTACCGCGACGCCGTAGCCGGACTCCAGCGCGGACTTCAATTCACCTATCCCGAAATCGGCCTTCATCTCCGGTGCCTCCAATCCGCAAGGCGCTCGAGGAAGAAGGAGATCGCCCAGCACGCCGCAATGGCGTCGCCCAGGAACTCCGTCCCCTCCTCGATGACGTGCTTCACCGTCTTCAAGTCGTGCTCGGTGAGTTTGAGTGCGCCCCAAATCGCGCGGCTCGAGACGAGCTTCGCGACGATCCACGTGAGAACAGCCCCGAAGACGAGCGCGGGGAAGGCGCGAGACGAGGCTATGCGGCGGACGCCGACGGCGAAGGAGCGCCTCGCAAACACCGCGACGAGAACGGCGAAGGAGACGGCGGATAGCGTGGCGGCCGGTCCGACAACGTTGGAGCCCACGTCGAGGACGTCCCTCAGAAGCTCGTACACCGCAGTCATGGCGAAGGTGAAGGCAAGGGCCGCGTATCCGCACCTCGCGCGCCTCTCGCGTAAGACGAGGATCCACAAAAGCACTGACGACGCGCCCGAAAGCGCGAACTGGCTCCAAGCCACCAGGGAGTGTTCGCCCATCGCCGTCTTCATGACGGCGACGTCCAATACGAACGCGCCTGCGACGAGCAGCGGGACGAGTATCGCCGGGGCGAGCCCCACTGTAAGCCTGCGGCTCTGGGAGAGGTCGAGGACGAACCTTCCGCCCGGCTCGGGGACGACGATGACCTTCGCCGGATTGGGACTGTCCCCGAGCGGAACGATCCGCCGCACGGGCTTGCCGCATGCGCTTTCAATGGAGCGTTTCAGCACGTCCAGCCTGATCGGCGGGCGCCCCACGGCCCTTCCCAGGATGCGCGGCAGCGCCCCTGCAGCGGAGAAGCGAAGCGCCACCTTGGGGATTCCGACCTCCAGGCATACGCTGATACGGTGGTGCCCCTGGCGGACGGAGTCCTCGACGCCGCGCGTGCGGCAGAGCATGACGACAACGGGCTTCGAGTCGTCGTAGCCTTCCGTCCGCAGGCTCTCCTCCAGGCGATGCATCCTTTCAATCCTGTCCGAGGAGCCTCTGCGCTGCGGATGGTCGAGCGTCCTTACGGCGCGTTCGAGCCCGAGGCTGCGCAGGGAGTCCGTCGCAATATGGTACACGCCCGAGCTCTTGAACCGCCTCCTGTTGCGCAGGAGGCGCATGAGGGTGAACGGGAGGTTCCACTTCGCGATGGTCGGGACGAACACTATGCGGACGTCCACCGTTCCGGCGCCGGCCGCTTCGATCGCGGCGCGTCCGCGCAACAGCGCGTCGGGCGCTTCGCGTCGGATCAGGAGCACCACCTCGTCGCCCGGCAGGTCGCATGCGGGGATGTCCGGCCCGTCGTAGTCCGGGACGCCCGCCAGATCGGCGGCATCCAACGGGTAGATGTGCGACGACCAGCCGAGGTGCATCAACGGTATACCTCCCTCGCCCATTCGTACGCGGAGGTGTAGCCTTCGCCGAGCACCGTCTCCAGGATGTAGGAAAGGACCCTTCGTGCGTCGAAGAGCGTGTTGTACCGTTCGCGTCCGGCCGATGCCACGGTGCGCCTCGCCTTGTCGTTTTCGTTGTACCAGGCGATCTTCTCCGCTAGCTCCTCAGGCGTGTGGAAGTAGACGGTCTCCCTGTCCGAGAAGAACCTCTGCATGTCGTTGCCGTCGTACTGGAAGGTGAGGACCCCGTTCGCCATGAGGTGCGTGATGCGGTCCGACGCGTACCACTTCCAGTTCTCGAAGCGGTTGATGGAAAGCCCCATCTTCGACGCGGCTATCGCCTCCTCGTAGGCGCGTCCCACGACGAGCGGAGCCCGGTCCATGCCGAAGAGGCCGAACCTCACCTTCGGGTCGAGCTTCGCGACGAGCTTGTCGAGGAGGTCCCTCCTCGCATCAGCGAGCGCGGGGCGCCCCGCGAAGAAGAGGTCGTACTTGAAGTCCGCCTTGACCGAGTTGTCCTCCGTCTCGAATGCGGGGTCGCTGGGGTTCGGGAAGTACCCGACGACGTTCCTGCCGGTGACCCATGTCTTGAGCTTCTCGCCGGCGGTCGTCACGAAGATCGCGTCGCACGAGTGCATGCGCCTCGCTATCTGCGCACAGCAGTGCTCCGTCTCGACGGGATCGCAGTTCAAATGGACGAGCTTCACCCCGGGCGCGGCCCTGCGGCACGCCTCGAGCGTCTCGTTCGTCACGTAATCGCAGTGGGAGATGAAGACGACGTCCGGCTTGAAGTTGGCGACGGCCTTAACGAGCCGTCCGTTCATCATCCTCGCGCCGATGTTGCGCATGAAGCCGAGGGGGGCGAGGAAGCGGGCGACGTCGCGCTCGGAGAATGTTAGGACGGGGTGGTTCATCCTCAAGGCCGCGGCCTCGAAGCGCATGTCTATGCCGGTGCGTCCGTTCCCCCAGTGGCGGATGAGGAAGTTGCCGACGAACAGCAGTCTCGGACGGCGCTTCACAGCCCCATCCTCCCGAGGATCCCGACGAGCTGCTTCTTGACCTCGGCCATCGAGAGGTGCCTTTTGAAGAAGTCGTAGGCCGCCTCGTTGTAGCTCTCGCGGTTCGCCCAGTCGGCGCGGTACTCCTCGACGGCCTTCACGATCGCCGCCGCGTCGCCCGGCGGGACGAACTTTATCGCCTTGCAGTCCTTCGCCTCGGGCGGATAGCCCGTGCAGAACTCGTTGATGACCGGCCTTGCGCAGCCCATCGCCTCGAAGATCTTGTTGCCGATCACGCGGGACGCCTTCTCCGTCGTCCCGAAGACGCCGAGGACGACGTCCGCCGTGTAGATGACCTTCGGGACGTCGACGTACGGCACCTTGTCGAGGAATGTGATGTTCGATATGCCCTTGGCAAGCGCCTCGGTCGGAGCCTTGTACGCGCCCCAGCCGAGGAGGTCCCAGTGTATGCCCCTCCCCTCCGTCATGCGCGCCGCCTCTACGATGTACTCCATTCCGTGCAGCGGCAGGTACGCGCCGTGGTAGAGGACGCGGAACTCGGCGTTCGGCGCCGGCGCTCCCTCTTGCGGCCTGAACACCTTCTCGTCGGTTCCAGTGAAGAGCGGCGCCATTCTCTCGCGCGGCACATGGAACTCCCTTTCGCAGAAGTCGACGTGGCAGCTCGTATCCCAGGTGACGAAATCGGGCGCGTTCATCATCGCCGTCTCGGCGTCGTGGAGCTTACGCGCCCTCGGCTCGTCGGCCTTCCACTTGCGCTGTTCGAGGACCTTCTTGTCCCAGGCCGAGATCATCGGGTCGAAGAGGACCTTGACGCCGCGGCGATGCGCCCAGCGGCATGCCGCCATTATGTCGCGCTGACGGCACACCGGCACCCAGACGAGGTCCGGCTTCGGACGGCGGCCGAGCCCGCGGCAGAACGCCTCGATGTCGCCGAAGCGCGGCGATACGACGACGTCGAAGAAGTCGACCGCCCAGCCCAGCTCCCTGAAAAGCGCGATGTTGACGCGGTTCCTGGAGTAGCCGTGGTCGAACCGGCCCCAGAAGAGGACGCGGCGCGGCGCGCGGGCGGTGGTGCGCGAATCGCGAACTTCCCGCCAGCCGAGGTAGATCGTCAGAAGCGCGAAGACGGCTATCATCAGCTCGCCGCCCTCCTCCAGCGCGGTGCAGAGCGACTGCGCGGCCGTAACGGCGCCCTCGGATTTCGACAGCCCGTGCGCGTGGTCGAGCCACGCGGGGAGCCTGTCCGCGATCTGCACCATGACCCCGCTTCCGCCGAAGCAGCCCCACGCCCATGCGCACGGCCTCAGCCTGAGGACGCCGTCGATCCAGAACTGGAGGAGGTAGACGAAGCCCGCAGCGAACACTCCGAAGAAGGCCGCGAAGTAGCCGACGACGAGCGCCTTCATCCCGAAGGGGACGCCGCCGTTGGTGAGGACGCGCATCTTGAAGGGCGTCCCGGTCAGCAACTTGCCGTCCGGCTTGTGGAGGCCCGCGCTTGCGAGGATGCTTCCGTCGTCGCCGACGAACTGCGGATAGAGCGCGTGCAGAGCCATGTTGTGGAGGTCGAGCTCCTTGACTATCGCCATCACCGCGACGATGCTCACCATGAGCGCAAGTACGGTCCTGCGGCGACGCGAGCCGCCGAACGGATTGAATATCCAGACCATCGGGACGATCGCCGCGTAGAAAGGCAGCGTCGCGAGCTCGAACGGCGAGCGGCCGTCCTGGTCGAAGAGCCGCACGAGCGTCGCGGGTTCGAGCGCGGCCCAGACGGCGAACAGCGCCACGACGAGCGCGAAGAAGACGACGGGCGGGAGCATCCACCCCTTCCTACCTGTGATGAAGTCCATTGTGTATCTCCTTGTAAAGCTCCAGAGTCCTTGCGCACATCTTGGCGACGGAGAAGTTCTCCCCCACCGACTTGACGGACGCCTCCGCCATCTTCGCCCTCTCCTCCGCCGGGAGGTCGAGCGCCCTGTCAAGCGCCGCCGCGAGCGCGGGCGGGTCGGCGGGCGGGACGAGGAAGCCGGTCCTCCCGTCCTCTATCGTCTCGCACGCGCCGCCGTGTGCAGTACCGACGACGAGGCGCCCCATGGCCTGCGCCTCGGGGATGATCCTGCCGAACGCCTCCGGCTGGGACGACGACGCGCTCACCACTACGTCGCTCACGGCGTATATCTTCGGCATCTCGTTCGAATGCTCGAGGAAGACGACCTTCTTCGCGGCGGGCAGCTTCGCCGCAAGCGCCTTCAGCTCGGCCGTGTATTCCGTCCGCCCTTGGTCGGAGCCGACGAACAGGACCCCGACGGCGCGCTCGCGCATAATGCCGACGGCCGCGAGGAGGTCCTTCTGCCCCTTCCAGAACGTAAGGCGCCCGGGCAGCGTGACGACAGGCGTATCGGGGTCGAAGCCAAGGGAGGCCTTGAACGCCGCCGCCTCTTCGGCGGATACGGCGTCGGGGCGGAACGTCTCGACGTCGGCGCCGCGGTGGATCCTCACGACCTTCGCGGGATCTGCGCCGTATACGGACAAGATGTGGTTCCTCACGCAGTCGGAGACGGCTATCGTCTTCAAACCGTCCAGCATCACCCGATTGTAGGGTATCTTGAGGAACTTCGGCTCAGTCCCGTAGAGTCCGTGCCATGTCGACATGAAAGGGACGCCCGAAAGCCTCGACGCGCGCCTCACGCTCCACGCCGGCGCACGCGAGCGCACGTGCATCAGGGTGAAGCCGCCCTCCTGCGCAATACGCGCGAGGGCTTTGCCGTTACGACGGACTGTGAACGGATTCTTCGAGGCGAGAGGCAGTGTGAAGTGCTCTATGCCGAGCCGCTCCAGCTCGCCTACGAGCCGCCCGCCCGCGCTCGCGACTGCGGACGGCACACCGGCGGCGGCAAGCGCCGTCGCTATTTCAATCGTGCCGCGTTCGACGCCCCCCTGTTCAAGCGCCGGTAGGACCTGTAGAATTTTCATTGAAGGATATTATATCATTTTTACGCCGCCTTCGGGAAATCATCTTACGGACACTGCCATTCCGCAACTCGTCGCCTGCGCAACGACCCGACTATCAGATGGCGAGAGACCCCTTGCCGTCACCCGGAACATGTTCCACTCAGGAGTCAAAAGGCGATATAGACATAAACTCGGCTTGTGGAAGTCAGCGTCACGACGGACGAAACAGCCCTGTTCAGCGTCGCACAGTACAAATTCCCGAACCTGACGCCGTCGAGCGGCCACTGAAGCCCCTTCGACGTCATGCGCGTCGCAGGGTCGGTCGCGAAGATGGATACCGGAGTCCCCGTCGCCACCCTGATGCGCGCCTCGCCGTCGACCGGGATGAAGCGCCCGAAGTCCGTCACGACCTCCAGCCCGAACTCCATCGCCCTGAAGACGTTGCCCAATGTATGGTCCTCGCGCCGCCCGGTCGCCCCGAGGACTACCGGGTTGCGCCAGCCGCGCTCCTCGCAGAGGCGGACCGCCTTGGAGAGGTCGTTCGTCTCCTGCTCCGCAATACGTATTATCTCGGACCCCTCGGGGGCGCGTCCGCACCACGAATCGAGGTCGCCGACGACGGCCGACGGCGGCTTCTTCATCCGCCGCACGTAGGCGTCCGCCGCGCTGTCGCAGCATACGACGCGCTTCGCCCCTGCGAGAAGCCGCCACGCCTCGCCGCCCCTCTTCGGGAAGTCGCCCGCCGCAAGGACGACGGTCTCTCCGCGTCGCGCCTTCATGTCGCGACCCCGCATATGCCGTCCGTAAGCCCCGCACGTACGAACCTGTAGCGCCTCGTGCCGTCCGGATCGACGATTATCGCAATCGAGTCGAGGAATCGCGGCCAGTTTTCCCTCACCACTGCGGGCAGTATCCCGCGCCCCTTCGCAAACGCAGCGATGTAGACATCGTGGGAGGAGAATATCCCGAGCTTCCCCGTGAAGAGCGAAAGACAGTACTCCTCGAAGGCGTCAGTCGCCTCCTTGAGCGTATTGAAGCCGTACTGCTCGCCGCGCTCGAAGTAGTCGACCATCTTCTCGAAGAAGCGTCCGTCCCTGAAGAGCTCCCACACCTTCAGTTCGTCCTCGATGTACGCGCTCGAGTTGCCTATCGCCGCATCCGTCGGGATCACAGGCACGTCGATCCCCATGCCGCGCGCGATGAAACGGGCGGTGAGGACCGTGCGCCTGAGCGGGCTCGCCATGAACTGCACGTCGTCCGAAGCGCCCTTCAGCATCCGCCCGAACTCCTCGCTCATCCGCTCGCCCGCCGGGGTGAGAGGAAGGTGGGCGCCGAACGTCTTGTCCTCGTTGTCTATCCTCGGACGCTCCGCGTGGCGCACCACGAGCAGCACGCGCGAACCGCGCGAAAGCTCCTCGCGAACGCGATCAACGTCAATTTCGCTGTCGAACCGCTCCATCAACACCTCCACACCTACAAGGCGACCCTCGGATCGAGAATCGCATACAGGAGGTCCGTCGCAAGGTTCACGAACTGGTACAGGAGCGCGCCCAGGACCACCACGGCGCGGACGACTGCGAGGTCCGCCGACTGTATCGCGTTTATCGAGACGGACCCGAGACCGGGGATCCCGAAGAAGCTTTCCAGGAGGAGCGAGCCAGTGAAGAGGTACGGAATCGAGAGCGAAACGTACGTCACTATCGGTATCAGGGCGTTCCGCAGGACGTGACGTGTCATTATGACGGACGGCGTCAGTCCCTTCGCCCGGGCGGTGAGGACGTACGGCTTGTAAATCTCGTCCATGACGGCGGTCCTGAAGAAACGCACGTCCATTCCGAGCGAGCTGAGCACCCCGATGGCCACGGGGAGGACGAGGTAGCTCGGCCCCGAATACCCCCATATCGGGAACCAGCCCGCCTTGAACGCCAGAAGGAACTGTCCGGCGAGGACCCACACGACGTAGTTGACGCTCATGAGGGCCGCCGAGACGAAGAGTATTATCCTGTCAGGCACCCGCCCTCGATACGCGGCGGAGAGGAGCGCGAGGAACAGCGCGAAGACGACTCCGAGGAAGAGTATCGGCACGGTTAGCGAAAGGGACGGCCCGACGCCGCGCTTCAGGACGTCCGCCACCGGCTCGTCCAGCTTGGACGAGTAGCCGAGGTCTCCCGTCGCGACGCTCTTCAGGAAGTTGAAGAACTGGCTGTCAAACGCCTTCGACGGCCGGAAGGAGCCGTCCTCGGCGCGCCAGTCGCCGACAAGGAGCGGCTTGTCGTATCCGTAGCGTTTGTTGAAAGCGGCGATCGACTTCTCGTCCGCCCCCTTCCCCAGTATCGTCGCGGCGGGGGAGCCGCCGGAGACGACGTTGAAGAGGACGAACGTGAGGAGGAGAATCCCGAACGTAGTCGGAATCACCTCCAGGAGCCTCCTGCCGATGTACCGCCACATGGCGCCGTCAGGCCTCTATCGCTTCCCTGAGCTTCGCGGCGACGTTCTTCGGATTGCATCCGTCGAGCCGCTCGAGCGTCTTCGTCCAGCGGTAGGCAACGGAGCCTGCAGAGTCGAAGGGCCGGTGCATCAGCAGCTCGTCGAACGAACTGCGACGCGCACGGTAGCACTCCTGGACGGCCTCCAGCTTCGCCTCGAAGGCGGATACGTACGCGTTGGCGAAAGCCTTGGGGTCGGACACGAATCCGAAGCGGCGGCGGACGACGTTCGCGTAGGGCGCGACGGCGTCCTCGAACGTGTGGAGGTAGTTCACGAAGCTGCCGGCGTGGTCGGAAACCATTATGCCTCGGGGGAGGCCGTCCGGGCCGAACTGGACGACTTCGTAGTTCTTGTCGAAGAGGTTCTCCTTCGTCTCCGACGAGCGGCGGCCGACGACGAGGTCCAGCGCGGCCGCCTCGCCCATGAGCCTTGCGAACTTGAGCGCGAAGACGGGGTTGCGGAAGCGCGCGGGCGGAATCTTGTCGGACGCCGTGCCGGGGACGTACTCGCGGATGAAGTAGGTGGTCCTGATCGTCGTGCCGCGGTACTGGTTCTGCCCGTTGTACTGCTCCGGGAACTGCCCGGCGCCGAGATAGGGCGGGAGGTTCATGCCCAGCTGTCGGCACATGATGCGCCTGTCCATGATGTAGTCCGAGTAGTCGTTCGCCTCGAACATCGCGGTGAGCAGGTCCTTGCCCTCGTCCAGGTGCTCCGCCACGCCCCACTTCTGGAATCGCAGGATGGAGACGCGCGACTCCGGCTGGCCGGCGATCTTGTACTGGAGGATGTAGACGCTCCCCCGGCGGGAGCCGGTGATGGGCCTGCGGGCGAGCGACTTTGAGATGCGCCCGACGTTCACGTACTCGAATTCGCCGAACTGGCGCGTGAAGTTGAAGAGGATGTTCCTTACGCGCGGATCGCATATCTCGGCGAGCTCAGGGTCGCGGGTGCGGTTGTACTCGTCCCACAGCGGGTCGAAGATGATCTCCCCGTCCGTTATGCGGAGACCTGGCAGCCACTCGATCTGGCGGTAGAACTCGGGGCTTATGCCCTGGATGAGCTCGCGCTCGTCGGCGGACGTCTCGTTCGCCTCCTGTGTGATCGTCGCGCACATCGCGTTGCGCCACTCGAAGTTGTCCACCGACTCCTCGCGAAGCTCCGCCGGGATGGACATGCGCCACTCGGCGTCGAAGCGCTCGACCGTCTCGCAAAGCTGCTCGTCGGTAAGAGAATCCACGTCGAGGGACTTGAACTTCTGCTTGATCTCCACTGGCGTGGTCGTCGGGAAGAGGTCCAGTTCGACGTGCCCCAGCCTGTTGCGCCGCACAAGCATCTTCTGCGCCTCCTTCAGCTGCTCGCGGCAGGCCGCGGGCGGAAGGTGGGCGAGGCCCTCGGAGCCGCCGACCGTCACGTAGCGCGTGCCGGTCGCGGAGTTGTAGTAGTAGATCGGCTCGCCGCTGATGGCGACCTTGGAGCTCTCGATGAGGCGGACCATGTCATCCTGCGAAATCGGCTGGCGCGCCATTCGCCAGTTCTCGCCGCGCGCCCTGAGTGCGTTGCGCACCTTCGCCGCATGCGTGTTGAGGAAGCGTATCTTCCTCTTGGAGACGAGCGTCTGCAGCACCTCGTCCGCCTTCATCGCGAGGTCCATGTGGTCGGGATCGGGACGGATGAGCACGTGCTCGTCGGTGAAGATGAGGTCGACGGACTGCGCGAGTTCCTCGTCCTCCTCGGCCTCGGTAAGCGGCGCAAGCCCCGCAGCCGCGCGGCCCGCGTTGATGTCGTCGATCCACATCATGCGCTGCATGGCGTGGATGCCCCGGCGCGTCACAAGGCCGGGGGTCTTGAAGAAGAGCGTTCCGATGCGGCTGACCTGGCGGCCCTCGGCATCCTTAGCGAATATCTGTTCACCTAGTATTTTCATGACATCGTATATTATATCAAAAACGCCGCGGCCCGTGCCGCGGCGTTTTCATGCCTGGAAAAGTTTTTCCATGGACCTCAACCGGCGTTGTTGCCCCACGCGTAGTGGGCGAACGCCTTGTTGGCCTGGGCCATCTTGTGCACGTCGTCGCGCTTCTTGATGACGTTGCCCTGGCCCAGGAACGCGTCGATGACCTCGGCGGCGACAGCGGCGGGCATGCCCATGCCGTGGCGCGCACCGGCGAACTGCGTCGTCCAGCGAAGCGCGAGCGAGAGCTGGCGGTTCGGGGCGATCGGCACCGGGACGGGGTAGGTCGTGCCGCCGACGCGGCGGGTCTTGACCTCGACCTGGGGCTTCATGTTGTCGATCGAAGCGGAGAGGACCTCCAGGGGATCGGTGAACTGCTTCTCGTCCTTGGTGAACTTGGCGGGCTCCTTCTCGACGGCCTCCTTGATCTTGTCGATCGCACCGTAGACGATCTTCTCGGCGGCGGTTTTCTTGCCGTCCTTCATGATCACGCGGATCATGTGGGCGACGAGCTCGGAGTTGTACTTGGGGTCGAGCGAGACGCGCTTCTCGATCTTCTTTGCTCTTCTGGACATGGCTTACTTCGCCTCCTTCTTCTGGCGCTTCATGCCGTACTTCGAGCGGCTGCGGTTGCGGCCGGCGACGCCCAGCGAGTCGAGCTTGCCGCGGACGATGTGGTAGCGGACGCCCGGAAGGTCCTTCACGCGGCCACCGCGCACGAGAACGACGCTGTGCTCCTGGAGGTTGTGTCCCTCGCCGGGGATGTAGGCCGTCACTTCGTAGCCGGACGTAAGGCGCACACGGGCGACCTTGCGGAGCGCGGAGTTAGGCTTCTTGGGTGTCATCGTCTTGACGACGAGACAGACGCCGCGGCGCTGGGGGCACGCCTTCAGCGCGGGCGATTTCGAATGCTTCGCAAGCGGCGAGCGGCCCTTGCGGATCAGCTGATTGATAGTCGGCATTTAGTTGTTTTCCTTACTTTTCCAAACAAGATTGATAGTTTACCACATTTTGCCCCCGTTTGGCAAGGGGGCAAATGCGATTGATTTTCACATTTTCCACTCCTCGAGCTTCGTTTTCTGCTCGACCGGCTTGGAATAGACGTCCGATTCGTCCGGCGGCGGGGCCTTCGGCTCCAGCGCGTTCTCGAACTTAGGGAGCGTCCGCATGGGCGCGTCCTCCTTCAGCACCGCAGGGGCCCCGCTCGCCGTCGTCGCGTTCGCGACGCCTGTGAGCGCCGCCGCGGCGGCAATCTCCTCCTCGCCGACGGCCTCGCGCGCGTCGACTTCGGCCTTCGCCGAGGCGTCGACGTCGCCGAGCCTCGTACCGCGGGCGGGAAGAGGCTTCAGGAGCGGGTCGTCGTCCTGGATCATCGTGCACTTGAGGGGCTCCTTGATGTACTCCTCGATCTCGGGGATCGCGAAGCTCTCGTCCTCGTCCGCGAAGCTGATCGCGATTCCGGTCGAGCCCGCGCGGCCCGTGCGGCCGATGCGGTGCACGTAGTCCTCGGCTTCGTAGGGGAAGTCGAAGTTGATCACGTACTCGAGTCCCTTGATGTCGATTCCGCGGCCTGCGACGTCAGTCGCCACCACGACCTTCACCTCTCCGTCCCTGAACGCGTCGAGCACCTTGAGGCGCTTGTTCTGGTTGACGTCGCCCGAGAGCATCTCGACGTTCACGCCGCGCACGCGCAGCGAGTCGTAGACGTCCTCGGTCGTCGACTTGCGGTTGCAGAAGACGATCGCGCGCGCCTCCGGGTGGAGGGCGATGTGGTTGAAAAGGACCTTGAACTTGTCGTCGGAGCGTACGATGTACACGACCTGGCGGACGGTGTCCGTCGCGTTGGTCTCGCTTGCGACCTCGGCCTTGAACGGCTCCTCCATCCAGTTCATCGCAAGGCGCATCACCGTGTCGTTGAGCGTCGCGGAGTAGAGCATCGTCGCGCGCTTGTTCTTCGGCGGCAGATAGCTCATTATGCGGCGGACGTCCGGGATGAAGCCCATGTCGAGCATGCGGTCCGCCTCGTCGATGACGAGCGTGTCGACGCTCGAGAGGTTGATCACGTGCGACTTGACGAAGTCGAGGAGTCGGCCGGGGGTCGCGACGAGAAGGTCGACGGGAGCGTCGGATACCTCGCGCTTCTGGCGGTCGTAGTCCATCCCGCCGTAGATTGCGAGGGACCTAAGTCCGCAGTACCTGCCGATCGCATCGGCGTCCTTGCAAATCTGGATGACGAGTTCGCGCGTGGGCGCGATCACGAGCGCACGCGGAGTGCCGCCCGTCTTGGCGCGGCTCTCGGGCGTCCTGAGGTAGCGGGTCAGTATCGCCACGAGGAACGCGGCCGTCTTGCCGCTGCCGGTCTGGGCCTTGCCGGCGATGTTCTTGCCGGCGAGCGCCTGCTCGAGCGAAAGAGCCTGTATCTCGGTGCAGTACTTGAAGCCGAGGTCGGCTATGCCGTGCATCACCTCGGAGGGAAGGTCGAAATCGTGGAAGCGCTTCTTGCCCTCGGCGGGCTCGACCACGAACGACGCCGGGTCCCAGGCCGCGTGGGCGGCCTTGCGGGCCTCAAGCTCGGCTGACGAAACCTCGCCGCCCGGGCGCATCTCGCCCGCCGCCGTGTTCACCGGCGCCGGACCGCGCCTGCCGCGATCGCCCCTGCCGCCGCGCCTGTCGTCGCGACGCGCCTTCTGCCCGCGCCCCTCCGAACGACGCTCGCCGCGCGGCTGCTGCCCGTCGCGCGACTTCTTCTGATCGCCCTGCGGCTGCTTGTCGCCGCGACGGCCCTGCGGCTGCTTGTCGCCGCGGCCGCCCTGCTGCTTCGCGCCGTCCTTCCCGCCGCGCCTGCCGCGACGGCCCTTGCCGTCGCCGCCCTGGCCCTGTCGGTCGGACTTCCCGCCCTTCTCCGGCTTCTTGCCGCCGGAGAGGGCGGAGACGATCTTCTTGAGAAAACCGAATGCCATGACAACCGCGATTAACGCTTCGAGAACTGGAAGCGCTTGCGGGCGCCGGGCTGACCGGGTTTCTTGCGCTCCTTCATGCGGCTGTCGCGAGTCATGCAGCCGGCCTTCTTGAGGGCCGCGCGCGTGGACTCGTCAGCCGCGACAAGGGCGCGGGCGAGACCGTGGCGGATCGCGCCGGCCTGGCCGGCGATGCCGCCGCCCTTGGCGAACGCCACGACGTCCACCTTGGACATGTCGTAGCCGCTGATCGCGACGGGCTGCTTGAGATAGTCGCGGAGGGCCTCGGAGGTGATGTACTCCTCGAGAGCGACCTTGTTGACGGTCCAGACGCCAGTCCCCTCGACGAGGTTGACGCGGGCGCTCGCGGTCTTGCGACGGCCGGTTCCGGCGGAAATTGCCTTCTTGGTAGCCATTTTCTATCTCTCCTTACAGCTTGATTTCAACCGGCTTCTGCGCGGCGTGTGTGTGTTCGGCGCCGGCGAAGACCTTCACGCGCGTCATCATCTTGCGCGCGATGTTGTTCTTCGGGAGCATGCCCCAGACGGCCTCGAGGATCATGCGGTCGGGATGCGAAGCGCGCATCTCTGCGGCCGTGAAGTGCTTGAGTCCGCCGCGGAATCCGCTGTAGCGCGTGTAGTCCTTCTTCTCCTCCTTGTTGCCGGAGAGCTTGACCTGGGCGGCGTTGACCACGACGACGAACGCGCCGGCGTCGACGGACGGGTCGAACGTGGGAAGGTCCTTCGCACGGAGTTTGTTGGCGATAACGACTGCGAGGCGGCCGAGCGGCTGATCCTTCGCGTCGACGAGGAACCACTGGCGATTGTCGCCCGGGTTCGGAGCACGGTAGCTCTTCTTCATCTTCTTACTTTCCTTTTTCTTGCGGATTTGTGCCCTTTTTCCGGGGTTTTGTCCGCGATACAGACCAGAGCGCCCGCCCCGGCCAGGGAAGCCGGTTTGCCCCCGACTTCACAAGACAGTCGCATAGTTTATCAAAAATGCGGCGAAAGCGCAAGGGGTCAGATGTGCTCGGGCGTCTCGATGCCGAGAAGGCCGAGTCCTGACCTCAGGATTTCGCCGAAGAGCGCGCAAAGCCTGAGCCTTGCGGACCTCACAGGCTCCTCGCTCCTCAGTATCGGCGAGTTCTGGTAGAAGCTCGAGTAGAGCTGCGCCGTCTGGAAGAGGTAGTCTGCGAGGACGCTCGGCTTGTACGCCTCCGCCGCCCTCACCACGGCCCCCGGGAACTCCAGGAGCTGCAACGCGAGACGCTTCTCTACGGGCCCCGCAACCAAAAAGCCTCCAACGCCATTGGGCATGGGTGCGACTCCGCCAGAGGCCCCGTCGCCCCCCGCCTTCGCCAGCAGCGACTTGACTCGCGCGTAGGCGTACTGGAGGTAGGGGCCGGAGTTGCCCTCAAGGGCGAGCGCCTTGTCCCAGTTGAAGTCGATGGCCGTCGCGGGGTCGTGGCTCAAGTCGGCGTACTTGACCGCGCCGAAGCCGATCTGCTCGGCAAGCCTGAGGACGTCTCCCTCGGCGGCCTTCGGACCCTCCGCGGCCCCTTCGGCCCTCGCCTCGACGATAGCCTTCGAGCGCCTCACGGCCTCCGCGAGGAGGTCGTCGAGCTTGATGAGGTTTCCTTCGCGCGTCGATATGGCCTTGCCCTGGTAGCTCATGAGCCCGAACGGAACGTGTACGAGCTTCACGGTGTAGCCGAGCTTGCCGCAGATGGAGAAGAACTGCTTGAAGTGGAGCTGCTGACGGTCGTCGGTCACGTAGATGATGCGCTCGGGGTCGTAGTCCTTCACGCGGCTCTCGACGCATGCAAGGTCGCTCGTCGTGTAGTTGTAGCCGCCGTCGGACTTCCTGACGATCGCCACTCCCAGCTTCTCCTTCTCGAGCTTGACGACGAGCGCACCCTCCGACTCCTCGGCGAGCCCCGCCTTCAGCAGCCGGTCGACGACGCCGGGCATCAGCGGATTGTAGTACGATTCACCGCGGTAGGTGTCGAACTTGACGCCGAGCTTCGCGTACATGCGGTTGAATTCGGCTATGGAGATGTCGATGAAGCGCTTCCAGAGCGCAAGGTTCTCCGCATCGCCCTGCTGCAGCTTCACGAGCTCCGCCTTGCACTCCTCGCGCCACACGCCGTCCTCCTCCTTCGCCTTCGCCGCGGAGAGGACATAGCACTTCTCAAGGACGGGGACCGTCAGGTTCGCCCTCTCGTCGTCCGTCAGGAGGTCGCGGTAGCCCTTGATGAGGATGCCGAACTGCGTACCCCAGTCGCCGAGGTGGTTGTCTGCGACGACCTCGTATCCAAGCGAACGGAAGATCCGGTCGATGGCGTTGCCGATCACGGTCGAGCGGATGTGCCCGATGTGCATCTGCTTGGCGGCGTTCGGGGAGGAGTAGTCGATCACGATCTTCTTGCCCCTCCCGTTCTGCGGGATGCCGCAATTGGGCGCCGCGTCGAGCGCCGCAAGCCGGGAGTTGAGCCAGCTCTGCGAAACGGTGAGGTTGAGGAAGCCCGGCCCCGCGACCTCAACCTTCTCGAAGCAGGCGCGGTCAAGCGAGTCCGCAACCCTCTGTGCGGCGTCGCGGGGCTTCAAGCCCACCTTCTTGGCCAGCTTCAGGGCATCGTTGCACTGGTAGTCGCCGAACTTGGGGTCGGTCGCGGGCACCACGCGGATGCCGCCGAGATCCTCCCCGGGGAACGCCTTCTCAAAGGCCGATTTTACAATGTCTGTGAGCGTCATAGGCTGTATATTATATCAAAAATCGTCGCAAAGCGGTGGATTCAGTTGAACAAACCAAGGAAAGAGACCCGCACGGCGCGGGACGCCATTGCCAGAATCGGCGCATAAGAGTATAATATGCGGTCTTCTTCAAACCGGGATCATTATCGTGCAGACAAAACTTCTATTCACACTGCCTATCGCAGCCGTCGGCGCGGCGGCCGCGCTGCATGCGACCGCCTACCTTCACGGCGAGGCGAAAAATCACCTTCCCCGCTTCTGGGCCTTCTTTTTGGCGACTTTGGCGTCCATGCTCGCCGTCGTCTATGCGCCCGGCAAGATTTCGTTTCTCCTCGCCTGGGAGGCGATGGGGCTCTCCTCGGCCGGACTCGTCGCCTTCGAAAACACCGAAAAAACCGTACGCAGGGCGACATGGATCTACCTCCTCGCGTGCCACGCGGGCGCGTGCGCGCTCATGCTCGCGGGCGTGTTCCTCAATAGTCCGGACGCCTTTCTCGCCGCGTTCTTCTGCGCAATCGTCGGTTTCGGACTCAAGATAGGCTTCCCGCCGTTCCATGTTTGGCTCCCTGAAGCGCATCCCGCCGCCCCGGCCCCCGCCTCCGCCGTCATGTCCGGCGCGATGATCCCCCTCGGCTTCTACGGCCTTCTCAACTTTTTCTGGCCAGTCAGCACAGTCGTTCCATACAACACGACCGCCGGTCTCACCCTTATCGCGCTCGGTGTCGCAGGAGCAATAGGCGGAATCCTCTTCGCCCTCCCGCAGGTCAACCTGAAGAAGCTCCTCGCCTTTTCGTCCGTCGAGAACATGGGCGTCATAGCCATGGGTCTCGGGCTCGCCCTCGTCGCGAACTCGCGCGACGGCGGCTCGCTCTTCTCCGAGATCTATGTCCTCTCCTTCACCGGCGCGCTTGTGCACGTCATGAACCACGCGCTCCTCAAGGGCGCGCTCTTCCTCGGCGCAGGCTCCATCCTGCGCCAGACGGGAACGCTCGACCAGGACAGGCTCGGCGGACTCATGAAGCGCATGCCCTTCACAGGCACGCTCTTCACCCTCAACGCGCTCGGCCTCGCCGGACTCCCCCCGCTCAACGGCTTCCTCGGCGAGCTCCTCATCTACACTGCAGGATTCCTCGCCGTCAGGTCCGGCAGCCCCCTGCTCGTCGCCGCCGGATTCACCGTGCTCGCGGCGCTCGCCTTCACCGGCGGACTCGCCGCGGCGGCCTACTGCAAGGCGATCGGCGCGACCTTCCTCGGCGAGCCTCGCAGCAAAGCCGCCGCAGACGCCATCGAGACGCCGAAGCGCATGTGGATAGCCCAGCTCGCGCTGTTCCTCGGTTCCGTGGCGATGATCCCTGGAACGATCTTCATCGTCCACAAGTTCGCCAACGGCATAGGCGAGGCCACGCTCCTCACCGCTGCGACGATCGGAGGCGCGCTTGTCCTGATGACCGCCGCGCTCGTCGGACTGCGCCGATTCCTGTGTCCGCGCGGAGCGGTCAAGCCGCAATGCCCTACCTGGGACTGCGGCTACCACGAGCCGACCGCGCGCATGGCCTACACGGCGACCGCGTTCACGCAGCCGCTTGCGGACCTCTTCGCGTTCGCGCTCAGGCCCCGGAAGCACCTCATCCCGTTCAAGGGACATCCCGCCGCGCCGACGGACGCAGCGCTCGTCACCGAGACGGACGACCGCGCGCTTGCGGGCTTCTGGCGTCCGCTCTTCACCTTCTTCGCCCGCGCCTTCCAGCGTGCGCATCTCCTCCAGAGCGGATCGCTCCATCTCTACATACTTCTCATACTCATCACGGTTGTCGTTCTTCTCGTCGCCGCCTTCGCATCATGAACATACTCACCTTCCTCCTTGCTGCGCTGCTCGCGCCGCTCCTCCCCGGCATCGTCAACCAGACGAAGGCGTTCTTTGCGGGACGCCGCGGCCCGGGGCTGTTCCGCCTCTACTTCGATCTCGCGAAGCTCATGCGCAAGTCATGTCCGCGCTCCACGACATCGACGTGGCTCTTCGACATCGCGCCGTCCGTCTCGCTCGCTGCGACGGCCATCGCGGCGATGCTCTTCCCGTGGGGGCCGGGGCAGGGCACGTTCGCGCATGCCAGCGCGGCGCTCTTCTTCTACCTTCTCGGCACCGGACGATTCTTCACCGTGCTCGGAGCGCTGGACACGGGCAGCGCGTTCGAGGGAATGGGCGCGAGCCGCGAGGTCCAGTTCTCGGCCCTCGTCGAGCCGATCGTGTTCGTCATTCTCGGCTTCCTCGTCTGCCTCTCGGGAGACGTCAATCTCCCTGGGATGCTCGGCGACTACGACGGCGGGGCATGGACGCACCACGCGTTCTCGCTCATCCTGATCGCCGTCGCCTTCTTCACGATTCTCCTCTGCGAAAACTGCCGCGTGCCGTTCGACGACCCCGAGACGCACCTCGAGCTCACGATGATACACGAGGCGATGATACTCGACAACGCCGGACCAGACCTCGCCTTCATCCTCTACGGTGCCGCGCTCAAGTTCGAGCTGCTCGCCGCGTTCCTCGTTGCGATGCTCGTTCCGAAGCTATCAATAGGACCGGAGGCGAAGACCGTCGTCCTCTTCGGAGGAATCCTTGCGACGGCCGTGCTAGTCGGGATCGTCGAGTCCGTGATCGCGCGCATGCGCTTCCTCAAGACGCCGCAGGTCCTTCTCGGCACTCTGATGGTCGCGACGCTCGGGGCAGTCCTTTACATACTTTTCTAAGGAAACACAAATGACTTCCACAGCAGAAATTCTTCTCGCGCTTTTCCTTCTGACGAACATAGTGCTCGCCGGCACGGGACGCCTGCGCCAGGCGATCCGCCTCGTCGCTGTCCAGGGATGGATGGTCGGGCTATTGCCGATACTCCTCTGGAACTGGACGGACGCCGGAGCGCCGGGCTTCAGGGTATGGGCCGTGGCCTTCGTCAACGGCGCCGTCAAGGGCGTCGCGCTGCCGATTCTCCTGCGCTACGCAGCGGACAGGGCAAAGGCCAACTTCGAGCTCGAGCCGCTCGTAGGATTCCGCCTCTCGCAGGTCATCGCGTTCGCAATCGCGTCCGCGAGCTTCGCGATCGGGAAAGCCCTCCACATCCACGAGACCGTCGCCTCCGAGCTCGCGATCCCCGTCGCGTTCACGACGATGGGCACGGGGCTCTTCCTCATCTGCGCGCGGCGCAAGGCGATAACGCAGGTCCTCGGATTCCTCGCCTTCGAAAACGGAATCGCCGTCTTCGGCTCGGGCATACTGCTCGAATACGGACTCGTCGTCGAACTTGGCATCCTGCTGGACGTCTTCGTCCTCGTCTTCGTCCTCGGCATCGCAATCTACCAAATCAACCGCACGTTCTCGTCCATCGACACGGACAAGCTGAACGCGCTTGGAGACGTGCACCTTATGCACAGGCACCAGTCGAACTGAAACGCGGACAACAGTCAAAGACGAATTGAGGAATTAAGAAACCATGATTTCAACCCTACAGAAACTGATGCTCGCTCTCACGTCCGTCCTGTTCGTCGCCGACCTCGTGCAGAGCGTGTTCTACATCCGCGAGGCCGACCGCCGCGAAGGCGGCGACCACATGTCGCACCGGACGTACTACGTATGCCTCTCGGCGTTCTTCGGAGCGATGGTGTTTGCGCTCCTTTCCCCGAGCCTTCCGCTCATGTGGGTCGCGGTGGAGCTTACGACTCTCGTCTCCGCGCCGCTCATCGCCTACCACAGGAGCCGCGGCGCCCTTGAGGCGATGTGGAAGTACCTTCTCATCTGCTCTATCGGAATCGGCCTCGCCCTATTCGGCACCATGCTCGTGATGCACGCCCTGGAACTCCAGGAGAAAGGCGTGGCGGAAGGCTGCCGCATGTGGTTCAAGGTCGGCTTCGTCTTCATTCTCGCAGGCTACGGAACAAAGACAGGCCTCGCGCCCTTCCACACCTGGCTCCCCGACGCCCACTCCGAAGCCCCCGCCCCCGTCTCGGCGCTTCTCTCAGGCGCGCTCCTCAACTGCTCGTTCTTCGCGATCGCGCGCTTCCGCGAAATAATGCCGGCGGAGATCGCGGGCTTCTGCGACGCGTCGATGATCTTCTTCGGCATCCTCTCCGTCGCGGTCGCGGCAGTCTTCATGGTGCGGCAGACTGACTTCAAGCGCCTACTCGCCTACTCGTCCGTCGAACACATGGGTCTCATCGTCATACTGTTCGCGATCTTCATGCACACGCCGGCCGACCCCGGCAGAGGCGTCCTGATATCCGGCGGGGAAATCGTAGGCGACGCCGTTCTCGGCCTAGCGCTCCTCGCGCACATCGTCTTCCACTCACTGACGAAGACGATGCTCTTCCAGACGGCAGGCAACCTTCTCCTCGCCTTCGGAACGCGCGCGATCGCGTCCGTGCAGGGACTCGGCGTCTCCATGAAGGGACACTCCGCGCTGTGGATCGTCGGCGTCCTCTTCATCTGCGGAATGCCGCCGTCGGTCCTGTTCGCTTCCGAGCTCGGACTCGTCGTCTCCGCGCCCCTCTGGATGTCCGCGCTCGTTCTCGCACTTCTCTTCATCGTCTTCGCGGCGATGATGAAAGTCGCGCTCGCGATGACGATGGGCACTCCGGTCGCGAAGCCCGAGCCCGTTCCGGGAAAGATGTTAATCGTCCCATTCACCCTGCTCGCCATCCTCGTGGCGTCCGGCGTCCTGGCCTGCATATGCATTTCGATTCCCGGGGCCTGGCACAACTGACAGAAAGGCACCTTCAATGACCGAGACAAAGATATTTGAAACTGCCGCTGAAGCGAACGCCTTTCTCGATTCGCTCGGCGGATATGTCGAACCGAAAGCCGTGACGCCGCTCAAGGGAGAGTCAGCGCACGAAGTTGCCGTCGGCCCCGTTCACGCCGGCGTCATCGAGCCGGGGCACTTCAGGTTCCAGTGCATGGGCGAGGATGTATACAACCTCCAGATATTCCTCGGCTACCAGCACCGCGGCGTTGAGGATGCAATTGCCGCGGCGGACGGGAACCGCTCCCGCCAGATCGCCCTAGCCGAGACGTGCGCGGGCGACACCTCGATCGCGGCGGCGACTTGCTTCGCCGAAATCTGCGAGACGCGCGACGGGAAGCATCCGACGGACGAAGACCTTCGCCTGCGCGAACTGCTGCTCGAGCTCGAGCGCGTCGCCAACCACGTCGGCGATCTCGGCGCGCTCGCAGGAGACGTCGCGTTCCTTCCGACGGCGTCGTTCTGCGGACGCATCCGCGGCGAATACCTCAACATGACGGCGCTTCTCTGCGGAAACAGGTTCGGACGCAACGCGGTCGTCCCTGGCGGAATGCGTGTGGCTCTGACGGACGAAAAGAAGGCGAAGCTCGCGGAGTGGATCTCGCGCGTCAGGAAAGATCTCGACGGCGCGCTGAGGCTCATGTTCGAGGAGCCGACGGTGCTTGAGCGGCTCGAAGGCACAGGCGTCGTTCCAAAGGAGACCGCAGAGGAAATCGGGCTCGTCGGCGTCGCGCGGCGCGCTAGCGCTGAGCTACAAGGCGACGTCCTTTCGCGCGCACTGGTGCGCCGCATGGAGATAGACGAGGCGCATGCGCGCATCGCCTCCCTCCTTGGAGACGCGGCATCCTGCCGCGTCACAGCAATCACCGCCCCCCACACTGGAGACGCGGCATCTTGCCGCGTCACAGCAATCACCGCCACCCACCCTGGAGACGCGGCTTCCAGCCGCGTCACAACAATCACCGCTCCCCACCCTGGAGACGCGGCATCTTGCCGCGTCACAACAATCACCGCCACCCGTCATGGAGACGCGGCATCTTGCCGCGTCACAACAATCGTCGTAACCGTCAACGCCTGGCGCGGTCCGCTCGTCCACGCGGCACTCTTCGATCCCGACGGAAAACTCCTCCGCTACAAGATCGTGGACCCTTCCGCCCACAACTGGCAGGGACTTGCCTACGCTCTTCGCGGCGAACAGATATCGAACTTCCCGATCTGCAACAAATCATTCAACCTCTCCTACTGCGGAACTGACAGGTGACACCATGCTGAAGGCTTTATTCGAACGACTTAGACAGGGTTTCAAGACGGGCGCCTTTCCTCCCGCCGCGCCGAACCTTCCGCCGGACTTCCGCGGACGGCCCGAGATCGACTCCGACATCACGGCCGAGGATGTCGAGCGCGCCCAGTCCGTCTGCCCCGTTGTCGGCGCGCTTTCCCGCGACGTCGAGGGCGCGAAGCTCGACATGGGGCGATGCATCTTCTGCGGACGCTGCGCGGAGGTCTGCGGCAAGATCCGCTTCACGAAGGAATACCGTCTCGGGGTGTTCAGAAGAGAGGACCTCGTCGTGAAGTCCGGAGAGCATGGCTACGAGCCGCCGAAGCAGACCGACCCCGCCGCGCTTTCGCTGAAGCGCTCGCTGCAGCTCCGCGAGGTTTCCGCCGGAGGCTGCGCCGCGTGCGAACTCGATGCGAACGTACTGGGAACCCTTGCGTGGGACATGGGGCGGTTCGGAATCCGCTTCGTCGCCTCGCCGCGCCATGCGGACGCAATATACGTGACCGGCCCAGTGTCGAAGAACATGCAGCTCGCGCTCGACAAGACCTTCGCCGCCGCGCCGGAGCCCAAGTTCCTGATAGCCGCCGGCGCATGTGCCATATCTGGCGGACTCTACGAGCGCGGCAACCTGCCCGCGACGCCGGTCCTCTACATCCCGGGCTGCCCTCCGCACCCGGCCACGACGCTTGAAGCGCTCCTCCGCTTCACCGGCTCGCTCTAGAAGACTTCACAACCGTCGACTTCCCAACCACAATTCATTCGCCCACTCGCGCAACCACTAAAAACCCTGAAGATGGGAAATGTAAAATGAAATGAGTCACTAGTTGTCAGTCGTTAGTCGATAGCAGCATGAAAAATACCTTATATATGTGTATGCGCTGAAATATGGGCAAACGACAGCTATTGCAAGGGGGTTCCGTCGCTCCGCGACGGAACAAGAAAGGACGTGGATGGGGGTCGATTGCTTCAGGCACTTATTTGTTGCGTCGCGGAGCGACGCAACCCCCTGTAGGCCCGGCGGGATGCTCGGCCTCTCCCTTGGAGACGCGGCTTCCAGCCGCGTCACAACAATCACCACCACCCGTCCTGGAGACGCGGCTTCCAGCCGCGTCACTCACAGACTGCGACGCGGCAGGATGCCGCGTCTCCAAAGGTACAGCCTCTCATCCCCACGGGGACTGTCCACACGTCTCAGGGGGTCCGTCGCTCCGCGACGGAACCATGTGAAGCGACCGAATAGGCGCTTTTATTGCGCTCTACATCGTTGCGTCGCGGAGCGACGCAACCCCCTCCTCGCGGACGGGGCGCAAGACACGACTGACACCCCCCCCCATGGCCGAAAAACGGCTACGCCTGAACCTTGAGTCCCAACCTGGCGACCGCGGCGAGGAAGTCGCGACGGGCGTCCTCGACCGTCCAGGGCGGACCGTCCAGCGCGGACGCCGGCCGGAATGCGAGACTCTCGTCCTTCTTTCCCCCGTCGCGCCACGCCGTGCGGTCGTAGACGGGGTCGCCGCGCAGGATCGTCGTCACGACGTCCGAGGCGTGCATCGAGTTGACTATCAGGTTCGGAACGTCCAGGCACGGCGTCAGGTGCGGCGCGGACAGGTCGACGAGGACGAGGTCCGCGTCCTTCCCGACCTCTATGGACCCCGCACGGTCTTCCATCCCGAGCGCCTTCGCGCCGTTGATCGTCGCCATTTCGATGACGTCCCAGGGCTGCATCACCGTCGGATCGTGCGCGACGCCCTTGTGGATGAGCGAGGCGAGGTGCATCTCCTCGAACATGTCGAGGTTGTCATTCGAGGCGCACCCGTCCGTCCCGAGCGCGACGTTGACGCCGAGCTCCATCGCGCGCGGCACGCGGGCGAAACCGCTGCCGAGCTTCATGTTGCTCGTCGGGTTGTGGACGAGCGATACGCCGTGCTCGGACATGATCTTGAAGTCGTCGTCGGTACACCACACGCAGTGCGCAGCATACCCGCCGTGATCGAGGAGCCCCGTCGAGGCGAGGTAGGCGATCGGCGTCTTCCCGTGGCGGGCGATGCACTCGTCGTGCTCCTTCTTCGTCTCGCTCACATGGACGTGGACGGGGCGCTTCAGCTCCCTGTTCGCGTCGGCGAGTTC
Source organism: uncultured Verrucomicrobiota bacterium (assembly GCA_946610035.1). GTDB lineage: Bacteria > Verrucomicrobiota > Kiritimatiellia > RFP12 > UBA1067 > UBA1067. The sequence continues at coordinate 34,980 of CAMOCC010000001.1, read as the reverse complement.
GCGGCAGAACGGCTCGTCCGTCAGGTACTCGGAATGGACGCAGAGGTCCGCAAGGACGTCCTCGTGCATCTCACTGGCGATCCACTCGTTGTGCGTGCGCGTGAACTCTATGCAGTCCTCCAGGCGGCCTGGGACGAAGGAGAGTCCGACGCGGCATACGCGCCCGCGCATCCCGGCCTCCATCAGCGCGACCGACATCTCCGTCGGGAAGTCGTACATGTCCGCAACCGCCGTAGTGCCGCCCGCGAGCATCTCTATTACTCCCCAGACGTTCCCGGCCTTAACGTCGGCGGACTTCATCTTCGCCTCCACGGGGAAGATCGCCTCCTCCAGCCAGCGCTGGAGCGGGAGCCCCCCGCCAAGGCCCCTGACGAGCGTCATTGCAGTGTGTCCGTGGCAGTTCACGAGTCCGGGCATGACGAGCATGCCGGACGAGTCGCACACGTTCGCGCCCGCCGCATCCTCGGCGGGCACATTCCCGACGGCGGCGATGCGTCCGTCTTCGCCGACGAGGACGTCCCCCTTCTCGACATTGCGCCCCGGCAGGAGCAGCGTTCCGTTCTTCAGCAGCATCTTCGTCATGGTCGTTTTCCTCATTGTCGTTGAAATCAGCGGAAGGACGCAACGGCGGCGTCGATCCTGTCGGGGATCATTATCGGAAGCGCATGCTCGGCGCCGGAGACCATCTCCACCTCCGCCTCCGGGAAGACGGCGGACAGGAACTTCGCGTTCTCCGGGCGAACGATCCCGTCCCTCTCGCTCTGGAATATCTTCACAGGGAACTTCGCCTTCCCCGAGGCGAGCAGGTCGATGAGCCCGAGCCGGAGGTCCGTGTCGCGCAGATATGCGAGCCCGCGGGCGAGGTTCTCGTCCGTGTCCGTCATGTACGGATTCGGCTTCCCCTCAGGCACGCCGAAGAACCCCTCTCCGTGCGTCATCTTGAGACCTGCTTCGAGAGCCTTCAACCGCCGCTCGCTCATGCCCTTCCAGTTCGGTGCCTCCATCATGCGCGCCGTCGCCGCAATGAGGACGAGCCCCTTTATCTTCTTCGGACTGCCCATCGCAAGCGCAAGCGCACGGCTCCCGCCCATCGACCAGCCTACTACGACGGCCTTGCCCGCCTCGTCCAGCACCCTCTCGGCGACACCGTCCATCTGCTCCAGGTACGAGACTATGCGCGCGTCCGGACCCTTCGCGCAATCGCAAAGCTCCCACGCCCGCTCGCTCGCGGCCCATCCATTGAGTATTATGGTCTTCATTCTGAAAGTGTCCGCTTCACGGACGATTTGACAGGATTATAGCAAATATCGTCCCCCCGCGCAATGACGAACCGGGCTATTCCGCAAAATGCCAAATAGTTGACCGTTTTCAATCTTCTGGCTCTTCAAGCATAAGTGCGGGTCGGTTTTTGCCACAGAGTTTGAGAGTATAGAGGTCGGCAATGAAACTAGGGTCGTTTAAGGTCACTTATTGTCGGGAGGGGCCTGACACCGACAACTGACTACCACCTACCAACTACCCCTACCAACTACCAACTAAATCTGGGAGTCAACTGCCGATTTCAGGCTCAGGGTTCTTCAGGCCCAGGCGCTCGTAGGCGAGCGGGGTTGCGACGCGGCCCTTGGGCGTACGCTCAAGGTAGCCTTCCATTATGAGGAACGGCTCGTACGCATCCTCCACCGTGTCCGCCTCCTCGCCGACGGACACGGCAATCGTCGAAAGCCCGACAGGTCCGCCGCCGAACTTTACGCATATCGTCTCAAGGATGCGGCGGTCCATGTCGTCAAGTCCGTGCGGATCGATCTCCAGAAGCCCGAGCGACTGCTTGGCGACTTCGCCGGTGATGAAGTTGTCCGCCCGCACCTGCGCATAGTCGCGCACGCGCCTGAGGAGGTTGTTCGCGATTCTCGGCGTTCCGCGGCTGCGGCGCGCAATCTCAAGCGCCCCTTCGTCGTCGATGTCCACTTCGAGCTTTGCCGCGCTCCTGCGGACGATTTCCGCAAGCGTCTCAGGCTCGTAGTAGTCGAGGCGGTTGACGAGTCCGAAGCGCGCGCGCAGCGGCGCTGCGATGAGCCCGATGCGCGTCGTCGCGCCGACGAGCGTGAATCGGGGGAGTTCGAGCCGTACGGACCTCGCATTCGGCCCCTGGTCGATCATTATGTCGATGGCGTAGTCCTCCATCGCGCTGTAGAGGTACTCCTCGACAGTCTTGGCCATGCGGTGGATTTCGTCGATGAAGACGATGTCGCCGGGCTCGAGGGACGTGAGCAGCCCCGCAAGGTCGCCCGGCTTCGTTATCACGGGACCGGACGTCGTCTTCACGTTGACGCCCATAGCCTCGCCGAGGATGTAGGAAAGCGTAGTCTTGCCGAGTCCGGGCGGACCCGAAAACAACACGTGGTCAAGCGATTCGCCGCGCGCCTTCGCCGCCTCGACTGCGAGAAGGAGCCTGTCGCGGACCTTCGGCTGTCCGACGAAGCCGTCGAAGTCCGTCGGCCTGAGCTTGTTGTCGAAGGCGTTGTTCCTCCGGTTCAGCTCGTCGCTGGCCCGCTGGGAACTCACTTGACGAGTCCCTCCGTCTCGTCGCAGCCGAGGGCGATGTTCATGTTCTGGATCGCCGCGCCGGATGCGCCCTTGCCGAGGTTGTCGAAGCGCGACACCAGTATGATGCGCTCTTCGCCGCCCCAGGCGGAGACCTCCAGTCCGTCGCGACCCGAAAGCCCCGCGGAGGAGAGGAACCCGTCCCCGTCGTCCGCCTCCGTGAACCTTACGAGTCCGCCAGTGTAGTAGGCGCGGTAGCATTCCCTCACATCGGCGACGGACCCCTTCAGCTGGTCCGCATGAAGCTGCACCGTCACCTCCATTCCGCTCAGGTGCGGGACGACTACCGGGGAGAAGACGGGCGCATTTGAAAGCCCGCATATCTTCGACATCTCCGGCAGGTGCTTGTGCCTTTGCGCGAGCGCGTACTGGCGTCCGCCGAGGTAGGGGGCGTTGCCGAGCGCGCCGACGGACCCCGCGCCGATGCGCGCGTCGTAGTCGGCGATCATCTTCTTTCCGCCGCCGGAGTAGCCGGTGAGCGAGAATGCGCAAAGCTCCGCGCCGCGGGCGATCAGCCCGGACCCGACAAGCGGCTCGACGAGGGAGATGAATCCCGTCGCATGGCATCCGGGATTCGCGATGCGCTTCGCCTTCGCGATCCGCTCGCGCCGTCCCTTCAGCTCGGGGAAGCCGTACTCCCAGCCGTCAGCCGTGCGGTGCGCCGTGGATGTGTCGATGACGACCGTGGCGGGATTCTCGACCATCCCCGCCGCCTCGATCGCCGCCGCATCGGGAAGGCAGAGGAATGCGATGTCCGATGAATTAAGGGCATCCCTCCTGGCGGCGGGGTCCTTGCGGACCTCCTCCGGGAGCGTCACGACCTCCAGGTCGCGCCTCTCGGCCAGGCGTTCGCGGATCCTAAGCCCCGTAGTCCCGGCGGAACCGTCGATAAAAACCTTCTTCACTTGCTGTACTCCGTTTACCGGACGCGGCCTCAGTCGTCGTCCGTCAATTCATCGTTCTCGACGGCGGAATGGATTGGCTTCGACGGCTTTGCGGAATCCCTAGCGCCCGCCTGTCCGTCCGCCTTGGCCGCCGCCGCGTCCTTCGTCTCGGGGTTGTCGCCGTCGCCGCGCTTGTTGCGCCTGGAGGGTCCGTAGCCGTACCCGTATCCGTAGCCGTACCCGTATCCGTAGCGTCCGTACCCGTGGTGGGTCCCCGGCGTGAACGCCGAGGCTGTCGAGACCTCGACGTCGTTGACGACGACTCCGAGGATGTTGGCGCCCGCCTCGGCGAGGGACCTGGAGCAGTACTGGATCGGCTTGAAGTGGGTGCGGTCGGGGCAGCACATGATGAGAACGCCGTCGACAAGCGTCGAGAGCGAGACCACGTCGCCGACGACGCCGTAGGGCGGCGAGTCGATGATGACGCGGTCGTAGTGCGCCCTCGCCCACGCGAAGAAGTCGCCTATGACGCTGGAGCCGAAGATCGTCGCGGGCGAGACGCCCTCGGGCGGCAGGGAGCAGATGACGTCCAGGTTCTCGACGGACGACTTGTTGACGAGCTTCTCGAAGTCCGGCACATTCGAACCGGCGTTCTGGAGCGTATGGGAGAAGCTCTTGTCCGTCGTCAGCTCCACGCCCCAGATCCTGGCCAGGCGCGGACGGCGCAGGTCGAAGTCGACGTGCAGGACCTTGCGTCCCGCCTGTGCGTAGGAGATCGCGATGGAGGTCGAGGTGATCGTCTTTCCTTCGCCGGGCTGCGTCGAGATGACGAGCAGGCAGTGGGACATCGCCTCGTAGCGCGGGGAGTCGAGGAGGTTCCTGAGACCCGCGACCGCCTCGGAGAACTGCGAATACTTGTCCTCCACGGTGAACATCGCGACGTGCTCGCGGCGCTTGCGGCGGACATGCGGGAGAACCGCGAGCACCTTGAGCGCGAGACGGCCTTCGATGTCCGCCAGGTTCACGACGGTATCCTCGAGATTGTCCAGGACGAGGACGAAGAGGACTCCGAGCGCAAGGGAAAGCGCGATGCCGAGCCCGAAGATGATGAGCGGATTCGGCAGGACCGGCTTCTGGGGCTCCGTCGCCTTGCGTCCGACCAGGATGCGCTCGTCGCTTGACTGCGCCTCGCGACGGAGCTCGACCTCGGCGTTGAAGTAGCTCTTGTAGAGGTCCTCGGTGATCTTGAGGTCGCTCTCGAGTTTGGTGAGGCCAGACTCCGCAAGGACGATCTTCTGCTCGTCGGACGCGAGGTCAGTACGCATCACATCGCGCTTCTGCTTGAGGTTCGCAAGCCTGTTGCGGGCCGCCTGGAGGTTTGCGACGCCCGTCTCGAGGGCGCGGGTCGTCGCGTCCAGGAAGCGCTGCTTCGCAAGTTCCATCTCCTGCGCCTTCGCCATCACCTCCTTGTGGGCGGGCTGGTAGATGACAAGGAGCGCCGCATGCTCGGCCGCCGTTTTCTGGTAGGCGTTGTACTCCGTCGCAATCTCCTGTGCGCGCGGGGCGCCGGAGGCGAGGGAGCCGAACTTCTCCGGGTTCTTCTGGACGTCGCGCAGGACCTTCTCCCACTCCTCGAGCTGCGTCACTTCGCTTTCAAGGGCGAGGATGTCGCCCGTCGTCCTCGAGATGGACTGCTGGAGCGTGTCGCGGTGGGACCTGAGGACGTCGACGCCGTTGTTGATGCGGAAGTCGGATATCGCCTGGCTCAGCTGGTCGCGCTCGCGGTTCTTCTGCTCGACGTTCGCGTGGGTGTCGCGCACCTTGTCCTCGACGCGCTTCTTGTTCTCCTCGTCCGCATGCTGGCGGATCGCCTCGACGTAGGCGTCCGCGAGGTCCTTGGCGAGCTTCGGGTCCTTGGAGCGGACGGAGATGGTGATGACGCGGGAGTTGCGCTGGAGTTCCATCTGCGATTCGGCGAGGACGCTGTAGAGCTCGTCGTTCGTGACGCTGCGCTTCGCGTCCGCCCTGAGCTGGTTCTCCTTGTTGTAGTTGTCGACGATCTTCTTGAGTATCTCGGACGAGCGCCATGTCGGCAGGCGCGTGTTGAAGATTTCCGCGTAGTTGTTGCCGAGGTCGGGCATGACCTCGTCCATGACGGACGACGAGCGTCCGACGGCGTGGCGGATGTCCATCGTGAACTCGCTCGTCGCCTCGTAGATGCGCGGGGAGATGCTGTAGATCGCAAAGGAGACGATGAGGCCGATGAGGAGGAACACGAAGACCGACAGCCACCTCTGCGCGATGACCCTGAGCATGCGCCCGACGGTGATCGTGCCGACGATGGACATTCCGTCGTCCTGCGGCGCGGCGCCGCCGTACTGCCCGTAGGCCCCGTACGCCCCGTAGGCGCCGTACGCCCCGTACTGTCCGTACGAACGGGAGGCTCCGTAGTACATAGGGCCCTTCCCGCCGTAGGCCACCTGGCTGCCGCCGTAGTACATAGGGCTAGATTTCGAACTTCCGTAGTAAAGTGGTTTCTCGGCCATCTTCTTCTCTTTCCCTTATTCTTTTCCCTCGGTGCTTTCTTCCGAATCACCCTCTTCTTCCACGGCCTTCCTCCTGGGCACGGGGAAGGAACTCGCCGCAAGGGCGAAGAACGCGCCGACCACCAGCATGAGGTCCGCCCGCAATATGGAAGTCTCGACGAAGCCCGCCGCAACAGTCGCCAGCAAGCCGACGACACCGAGTGCGACGAGAGGCAGGAAGACGTGGCGACCGAAGGCGAGAATCGCCCTGCGGGCGAGCGAGTAGCACATGAAGCCGAACGGGACGGCGAGCGCGAGAGCACCGATGAGTCCGCGCTCGGAGAGAAGAGCCCACCATCCGTTCAGCGGGGCGGGGGAGCTAATGCCCGACACGGAGGCCCCGGCGAGCCAGAGGCGAATCGGGAACGCGCCGATTCCCGCGCCCTTCCACGGGGCTTCGCGCCAGAAGTCCGCCGCATAGCCGGACAGCGCGGCGCGGCGCTCCCAGAAGCCCTCCGGGAAGAGGTTCTTCGGGAAGTCCGCCATGTTCATCACGAACGCACCATGCGCCTGGACCATGTCCGGCGGCGCTATGCATACCGCAAGCATTACGGGGACGAGAAGCGAAATCAATATCATTGCAATGAACTTGAAGACGTCCGCCGACCTCAGCGTCAGCGCGAGGTACACCGCAGAGCCAATGGCGAAGAGAAGCGCGAGAACGGCGAAGAAGAGGAGTTCCGCCGGAGACGAGAAGAAGAAGAGCCCCGCCTCGGCACCGCCGAGTCCGACGGCAAAAAGGAGCAGAAGCCTGTTCCACCTGCACTCGAAGAGCCCCGCCAGCGCGACGACGCCCGCGAGTACGCAAACCCCGTATGCGCATCCCGTCGACGAGATGAGGCGGGCGGACGAGGCGGCGAGTTCCCACGAGCCGGACTCGAGGCCGGCGGCCCCGAGCGCGGACTCGCAGCCGAATCCGCAAGCGCCGACGGCGGCTATGGCGGCGACGGCGGCGGCTATCGAGGCCGCCGCGGCGAAGGCTATGCGGGCGGACTTCCCGAGCGCCACGCGGCAGCCCTCAATGACGACGGCAAGTGCGATCACGACCGAAAACGGCATGAGGCGCGAGCCGTCCACGCAACCCGGCCAGAAGGAGCAGGAGGGTCCGTCAACCATCCACTTCCCGAGGCCCGGGTCGTAGATGCGGACGATCCCGCCGTTCAGCGCACGCAGTCCGGCGAAGACGGCCAGCCCCATGAATATCCAGAGGAGCGGATCGCGCACTAGCGCTCCGCTGACGCGGATGCGCGCTTCATGCAGCATTTCGTCGTTCCTGCGCGAGGGCTCCAGCAGAAGCCAGAGCAGCCCCACGGCGGACATCCACATCATTGCGACGGCGATCGTCGCTTCGGCGCAAAATGGCGATAGGAAGAGCGGCGTCACCGCCAGCAAGGCCAGGTGCGCCGCCAATCCGTACTTTGAGATGAATGTCTGCACGTCAGTAGGTCATGCGAACACCGACGGTACCGCGCCAGCGGTCATAGTCGTACTCGTGGCTGCGAGGACCGCCGCTGGACGTCTCCTCGGTCTGGTACTCGACGCGGCCGTAGACGGAGAGCACGCGATTGACGTCGTACACGAGCCCGAAGCGGGCCGTGATGATGTCTTCGTCGTAGTCGTCCTCGGAGTACTCGGTGTACTCGTGCGTCTCCTTGCGGTACGCGAGGTCGAACGTAGCCTTGAGCTTGTTGCGGACGAGGCTCTTGGCGAAGCCGGAGCTGAGCGTGTAGACCTTGAGGGCGGAACCGTACTCGCGCTCGGAGGGCTGGTAGTAGCTCGAACCGAGGAGCATGAGGCTCATCGTGTTCTCGGCGTCGATCTGCCAGCGGCCGCTCACGTTGTACGTCCAGCCGTCGATGTCCTTGGTGCCATTGCCGTACTCGAAGCGGCTCCAGCCGGCGAGGGCGCGGTAGGAGAGCTTTTCGGTGGCGTGGGTCGCAATACCGCCCATGACCGAGAACCCGCGGGAGTCGCTGTCAATCCTGCGTCCGCGCGAGGAGGCGCCGTAGGTGTGGTAGTTGGAGTCGGAGTCGTTGTCCTGGTTGTACCACTGGTAGTCGGCCGCAACGATGATGTCGGACCACTTTGACGCCATGAAGCCGACCTCGCCGCCGACGGAAAGGCGCTTCCAGCCGTACATCCTGGCGTACTTGTTGACGTTGTTGTCGTAGTCGAGGTAGTAGTAGTTCGCCGTCAGGCCCGCGTGCAGCTGCTGGTTGATCCTGCGCGTGAGGATGCCGTCGAACTGGAACTGCTTCCTGTCACGGCCGATGCCGCGGCCGTTGTGCTCGGACATGTCGTCATCCTGCGCAATCTGCTGGAAGGACTCCATGAACTTCAGCGCCCAGCCCTGCTCGTTGGCATTGGCGTTCTGCCAGTCGATGGAGAGCCTCTCGCCGTAGCTGGACTCGTTCAACTGGGAGGTGTAGCGGTTGTAGGCGTGGTACTGGTACCAGACGGCCCCGTCGACCTTCCAGTTGTCGTCCTTGTACGATCCGTTCAAACCGGGGTTGACGATCCACTGCGAACCCGCCTTCGAGTGCTTGGACGAGTCGACGTTGGAGTCGTAGGTGTAGGAGAGCGCGACGTAGGGATTGAGGGTGAGGCGTTCGTTCAAGTACTTGATTCCGCGCTGGTCCGCATCCATAATTGCCGCATGGGCTGCAAGTGTCGTAAGCGTAAACGCCGTTGCGAGATACTTTGCTTTCATTTGTTTACTCCGATTAAGATGTTATCATTCCTCGGTCAGCTGCCAGGGGTATCCACCGCCCTCGCCCTTGTTCTCTCCGCGCTTGGCTCCATTGTACCACGGATTGTCCGGGTTCTGGGTGCGGGGAACGCGCCCGTCAAGCCCGAAGTCGGCGCCCGAAGCAGGCAGGGCGTACTGGTTCGGGTCGAGAACCGCGTCGGTGAACGAGGAAGTCGTCCTGCCGTTGTCGTCGACCGTGCCGGAGAGGTCGGCCGCAAGGGCCCCGGTGAGAGACGCGGGAGCCTGGGGAAGGATGCTGGACGGAGCCTGCGCGTTGGACGCCGCGCCCTCGCCGCCGAGGATGGCGTCGTAGCTCGCGGGCTCGCCTTCGCCGAGCGCCGCCGGGATCCACTCGCTCTTCGCCTCGGCCGGAAGGCCCGCCAGAAGCGCGTCCCTAAGATCGGCGGGCGAACCCTCGGAGGCGCGGATGAACGTCAGCGCCGCGAAGGCGTTGCGCTCGGCCGAGTTGGATACGTCGCCCTTGGCCGTGCGGTCCTTGACCGCCTCGACCGCAACGAGGGCGTTCGACTTCATCATCTCGTCGCTGACGCGCTTGCCGTCGGCGGAACGGTTGAAGAGGTCGGCCGCGAAGCGCTCGTTGATGACCGTCAGCGCGGAGAGCGGCACGGTCGCATAGGTCTCTGCGAGGAGCGTGGAGAGGTTGCCCTTCGCCGCGTTCTGCATCGCCGCCTTGTTCGCCGCGAGGAACTTCTCCGCTTTGTCAGCTTCGGACACGGGCATCTTCTCGATCGCCCCGTTCACGGATGCAAGGAACTTGACCTGGGCTTCGGCCGACAGCTCCTTCATGACGGACGCCATCGCCGACGGGCTCTCCGCGGCATCGGCAACCTTCGCAGCCGCCTCCGCAAGCGTCATGCCCCTGGCGCCGACCGCCACGAACGCGGCGATCGCCGCTATTCCTGTCATCAGAATCTTCTTCATCGCTTTTGGTCCTTTCTTGTTAGAAAACTTGTTTTTACCAATAGGTCTCGCGGACGTAGACGACGTCACCCGCCTTTAGCTTCATATCCTTGTAGGCCTTGCCCTCCTCGCCGATCTCGACGAGGTCGACGGTGGTCTTCACGAAGGTGCCGTCCTTCTCCCCGCGCGTGACCTGCACGTTGCGCTTGTTCGCGAAGGGACGCAGCCCGCCCGCGGCCTGGATGACCTTGAGGACGGTGAGGTCCATCGTCGAGGGCATGTTCACGGGACCGGGGCTCACCACCTCGCCGAGGACGAGCACCGTGCCGTAGGGGCTGACGCCGGTCTTGGGATCGAACTGGGCGAAGTACACCATGACCTGCGGCTCCTTGATGAACTCCTGATACGTCTTCACGAGCTTCAGGCGCAGCGCATCCAGCGTGAGGCCGTTGCACTTCACCGGGGCCGTGAGGAGGTAGGGAAGCGTTATCTCGCCGTTCTGGTCGACCATGCAGTCCATCTTCTGGCTCTGCTGGCCCGACACGCTGACCTGCACTATCAGGGCGACGCCGGGCTTCACGCGCGGGATGTCGTCGGTATACACGGCAAGGGCGGTCGTATCGATGGGATCCTCCGGCTCGCCGAAGATCCCGTGCCTGATCGACGTCAAAGTCTCGCACCCGCACAGCGCACTGCACAGGAGCGAAACGCAAACTATTCTAAGGGACAATTTACCCATACGGCAAAATTATACTCTTTCTTGTGTGCGTTTGTCAATGGTGATATGACGATTTTCTTCCCCCGTATGGAGGAACTCCACATGGTGGGCGTCGGGCGGCACGAGATCCCCCGCCCGCTCCGGCCACTCCACCACCAGTATCGCCCCCCTCGCAAGGTAGTCCTCCCATCCGATGGACAGCACGTCGTCCTCCCCGTGGAGGCGGTAGAGGTCCATGTGGACGAGCAGATTCCCGCCCTCATGCTCCTGGACGATGCAGAACGTCGGCGAGGTGACGCGGCCCCTCACGCCCAGCGCGGCGGCGAGCCCCTGCGTGAACGTCGTCTTGCCCGCGCCGAGGTCGCCCTCCAGACACACGACGTCCCCCGGCTTCAGCTCCTTCGCGAATTCGCGCGCAAGCGCCCACGTCTCTTCGACGGACTTTACATCAAACGAGCCCTTCATCTTTCAGCTCCTTGAAGCACATTTTGAGATAATCACCGGAAAATGCTGAAGAATGAGGCGTTTTCACAAGATTCCACGGCAGATCGACGGGGTCTCGCCCCAATATCCCCTCATCTGCCATTTTACATTCTCCATTTTCCATTCGCGACAGCGGACCCGGCTCGTTTCGGAACACGTCGAGGTACGCGCCAGCAATACGCCCGGTCCTGAGAGCCTTCAGGAGCGCCTCCTCGTCCACTGCGTTGCCGCGCCCGATGTTGACGACGACGCACCTCCTCGGCAGCTTCGACAGGAGCCTCGCGTCGAGGAAGCCGTCCGTCCCCGTGTCGCCCGGCAGTGCCATCACAAACCAGTCCGCCGTCTTCGCCGCCTCGGGGAGGTCTTTGACGTTCGACCTTCCGAACCCCCGCACCTCGACACCCAGCGCTTCGAGCTTGGCGCCTATCGCACGCCCGATCCTGCCGAACCCTGCGACGACCGCGCTCGTCCCCGCGACGCGGAAGCACTTGTCCCCAAGCGCAACCCTCGGCCACGTCGCGCGCCACGGACCCTCCGTCCCGAGTTCCGGACGGAAGAACCCCCTCGCCCACGCGAGGATGAAGCCCGCGACCGACTCCGAGATCATCGCCCCGTGGTATCCGCCGAAATGCACCTTCACGCCCGCCGGCGCTTCGCGCGACACGAGCTCGCGCCCCGCACCCGGCGTCGCAAGGAGCACGAGCCTTGGGGCGAGCGCGTACCACTCCCTCCGGAAATGCCACACAACGGCGTGCGTCGCGCGCGGCAGTTCGCGCAGGAACGCGCGCTCGGAGCGGACGGACACGACCTCGCCGCTCCTCCCGACAAGCCCCTTCAAATACCGAAGCGCCTCCGCGTCGACGCGGAAGCACTTCTCGGGCCAGTTCAGCCAGATGAGATACCGGTTCACTCGTCCAACTTCCCCTGGTACTTCACGCGGCGGACCTTCCCCACGCTCGTGCGCTCGAGAGGGTCCTTGTAGACGACGACCTTGCGCACGCGCTTGTAGTCCGCCAGCTCCGCGCACTGCGTCTGGACGGCCTTTATCGTGGTCTTTTCCACCTCCTCCCACGGAGGGAGCCGGCCGCCGTTGCGCTCCTTGAACCAGTCCTCGTTCGGATGGACTATCGCGCCGACGCGCTCGCCGGGGACTCCGCCCTCGGTGTAGCCGATGACGATGATGTCCGCCACCGACGGCTCCTTCGCGATGCAGTTCTCGACCTCCTCGGGGTAGATGTTCTTCCCCTCGCGGTTCACGATGAGGGCCTTCTTGCGTCCGCGAATCGAAATGATCCCGTCCTTGTCGATGGAGGCGAGGTCCCCCGTCTTGAACCAGCCGTCGTCAGTGAACGCCTCCTTCGTCGCCGGTTCGTTGTGGTAGTAGCCCTTCATCACGATCGGGCCCTTGATCTGCAGCTCGCCGACCCCGGCCTCGTTCGCGTCGCCGAGCCTCACCTGGATGCCGCGGATCGCCTTGCCGATGGACCCGACAGCGTCCACCTCGGGACCGCACACGCTTACGACGGGCGAGCACTCGGTGAGCCCGTAGCCCTCGAGGAAGCGGATGTGCATCCTGTTGAAGCCCTTGAGGACGTGGTGGGGACACGGCGCGCCGCCCGTGATCATGAAGCGAAGGCGCCCGCCGAGGCGGAGCTTCACCATGTGCATGACGGGTCCGCGAAGCCCTATCGCGAAGAGGAACTTCGCCGCCTTGGAGCTCTCAAGGGCCTCCTCGATCTTCTCGAAGATCTTCTCCGCAAGGAGCGGAACGGCCATCATGACGGAGGGCTTCAGCGTCTTGATGTCCTGGACCACGGTCCTCAGCGACTGCATGAAGCACATCTGCGCGCCCACGACCATCGCCAGGACGAAGTTCGCCGTGAAGGAGAAGGCGTGGAAGAGCGGCAGCACTATGAACAGCGAGTCGCGCTCGGTGACCTTGGCCCCGAAGCACTGCAGGGAGCCCACGATGTCGTGGAGGAAGTTCGAGTGCGTCAGCATCGCGCCCTTGGGCTTGCCGGTCGTGCCGGACGTGTAGATGATGGAGGCGACGTCACCGGGCTGGGCGATGTTCTGGTCGTACCACTCGCCGCCGTCGCGGATGCACAGGGACTTGAACCCGACCACGTCCGCGGTCCCGATCTTCTGTCCGTTGAAGATGACGCCGTCCACGATCACAATGCCGCGCAGCTTCGGAAGGCGCGGCGCGATCTCGAGGAACATCCTCAGGTGCGACTTGTCCGTCGTCACGACCGAAACCTCAGCATCGTTGAGGATGTAGAACACCTCCTCGGCGTGGAGCTTGGGGTCGATGGGGACGACCGACACGCCCGCGCCCGCCTGGGCGAGGTACGAGATCATCCACTCGGGACGATTGGAGAGGATTATGGCCGTGTTCTCCTCACGGGGCCTCAAGCCGAACCTCGTGCCGTAGCCTTCGGCTGTCTCGCGCACGTTGACGCAAAACTCCTCCCATGTCTTGGCCTTCCAAACCTTGTCTTCGCACCAGCGCATCGCAACGGAGTGCGGAATGCGCATGGCGCAGCCTTCAAGCAATCCTCGGATAGTCATGATGCTATAATTATACACCAAACGGCGTGGTCTTGGCAACCCCCACGCCTCCTCAAAAAAAACGCGGCGAATGGCTCTTTCGATATCTATTCGAGTGGGCTAGGCGGCAGCAGACAATCCCTTCGCTACTGCTCCTCGGTGACGCGCATGATCTCCCTGACGGACGTTACGCCCTTGAACACCTTGGCCCAGCCGTCCTCGCGGAGCGTCTTCATGCCCTTGGAAAGCGAAAGGTTGCGTATCTGCGTCGCGTTCTCGCGCCGGACGATCGCGCCTTCAATGTCCTCGTCCACCTCAAGCACCTCGAAGAGCGCACGGCGTCCCTTATAGCCGGTGCGCGTGCATGCGTCGCATCCGTTCGGCTCGAACACCGTGTTCCTCTCGGGCGGCGTGTCGAGCGTGTAGTACTTCATGTCGAGAGGAACCTCCTTCATGCACTTCTGGCAGAGGCGGCGGCAGAGTCGCTGACCCATCACGCCCGCGACGGCGGACGCGATGAGGAACGGCTCGACGCCCATGTCTATGAGACGCGGGAACGCGCCCGCGGCGTCGTTCGTGTGCAGCGTCGAGAACACCATGTGGCCCGTGAGCGAGGCGTTGATCGCGATCTCCGCAGTCTCCCTGTCGCGGATTTCGCCGACCATGATGATGTCCGGGTCCTGGCGGAGGAAGGCGCGCAGCGCGCGCGCGAAGGTCATGCCGATGTCCGCCTGCATCTGCACCTGGTTGATTCCCGCCATGTGGTACTCGATGGGGTCCTCGGCGGTCATGATGCGGACGTCTATCTTGTTCACCTCGTGGAGGAACGAGTAGAGCGACGTCGACTTTCCCGACCCCGTCGGCCCCGTCACGAGGAAGATTCCGTTCGGACGGTGGATGATCTTGTCCACCACCTTGAAGTCGCGGTCGTTGAACCCGAGGTCGGCCATCTTCACGAAGTTGCCGCTCTTTGCCAGGAGTCGCAGCGAAATCGACTCGCCGTAGGCGGCCGGCATCGTCGACACGCGGATGTCGATGTCCTGGCCCGCGATGCGGATTCCGATTCGGCCGTCCATCGGCAGGCGCTTCTCCGCGATGTCGAGGTTCGCCATGACCTTGATTCGCGAGATGATCGCCGACTTGAGCCTGTTCAGCTGCGGCGGGACGTCCACCTTGTGGAGCATGCCGTCGATGCGGTAGCGGATCCTTAGCTCCGTCTCCTGCGGCTCGATGTGGATGTCGGTCGCGCCCTGGCGGTCGGCCTCGGCGATGATCTGGTTGACGAAACGGACGATGGACGCCTCCTCGCCCATCTCGTTCACGTCGATCTTCGTCATCGCGCCGATGTCCTCGTCCACGGAGTAGCGCCCGTCCTCGATCATCTTCTCGATCGCGTCCGCGCCCACGCCGTAGTACTTCTTGACGGCCTTCTCGACCTCCTCCTTCGGCGCGAGGAGCGTCTTCACGGGGCATCCGGCGATGAGCCTCAGCCCGTCCGCGGCGGTCGTGTCGAACGGATCCGACGACACGACCGAGACGGACGAGCCGTCGGTCCTGAACGGCAGCACGTTGTACTGGTACACCGCGCTTGCGGGCAGCTTCGTGAGGGCGTCCGGATTCGGCTGCTGGCGCTCGAGGTCCACGACCTCCAGCCCCAGCACGCCGCCGACGGCCTTCAGGAACTCCCCCTCCTTCGCGCCGCCGAACTTGACGACGGCCTCGGCAAGCCCCATGCCGGGGTTCTCGGCGCGGTGGTCCGCGATGCGCTGAAGCTGCTCGTCGGAGTATATCCCCGAGCGCTTCAGTATCATTCCGGCCAACGATGTCGTTTCGCTCATGAAATGCATCCCATCGGAAATGGACTCAGCGCGCGACGGGATCGGCGAACCTGGCGAGCCAGCCGACGGCCTCGCAGCTCCAGGTGTCGGTCAGGCGCCCGAGGCGCCTGAGGCCGTAGCCGTGTCCGCCGTTCTGGTAGATGTGCAGCTCGGATGCGACGCCCGCGCGCCTGAGCGCGAGGTCGAGCGAGGTCGCGGTCTCGATCTGGCAGAAGTCGTCAATGGACTGCGCGATGAAGGCGGGGGGCGTCTCCGAGTCGACCGGGTACTTCGCGTCGAGCTTCATCCCGGTCCACTTGCCGTCCGGACCTTTCGGCCTCAAGTCCCACGGGTAGATCGGCATCATGAAGTCGGGGCGGCAGGGCTGGTCGTCCGCGTCGTCCACGCGCTCGTAGATGCGCTTGCGCCAGTTGGTGGAGGTGCGCACGGCGAGGTTCGCGCCGGCAGAGAAGCCGATGACGCCGACGCGCTTCGGGTCGATGTTGTACTTCGCGGCGTCACGCCTCAAAAGCCCGATCGTGCGCTGTGCGTCGGCGAGCGCCCCGTCGCGGTCGTCGGTGCGGTAGAGGAGTACGGCCGCGGAGAAGCCGATCGTGTTGAGCCACTCGGCGACCTCGGTGCCCTCCTTGTTCCAGCCGAGCTGGCGGTAGCCGCCGCCGGGGAATACGACGACGCACGGACGCGCCCCCGCCTCGTCCGCCGGGAAGAAGGTGAACTGCGGGTTGCGCATCTTGACTACGATGACGTTCTTCTCCTTGAGCTCCCAGTCGCCGAAGGAGTAGGGGTTCTCCACCGCGCCCTCGCCCAGGCGGTCGGCCGGCCATATCACCACGTCGCGAGAGGTGTCGTGCTGCCAGAGGGCCTCCTGCACGGCGGCCTTCTTCTCCGGCGTCGACACATCGGCCTTGTAGTCGTTGGGATGCGCCGCGCAGGCGAGCGCGACGGAAACGGACACTGCAGCGAACATGGCTTTTGTCATTGCTATTATCTCCTTTGGGGAATAGTATATCACATATAGGCACGTCCGGGCGTATTTTTTTTAGTTTACAGGAAAGGGGCGGGAAAAATACGGGGTAGTTGGCTGTGATTCGATGTGGCAAGGCCGCCTCGGCCTTGCTGCAAGGGCATGGAATACAAAGCCTCTTCTTCGTCTGGCGCTGGGACGACGAAAAGCGGCGGGTGGACTTCCACCTGCCGTATGCACGTGTTCTGGAAACCGAAGAAGAGCAGAAGGACGACAACGAGGAAATCGCCGCGGCCATCAAGATGGCCATCCTCCTGCTCTCCCTCGGCGACGCCATGGAGGAACGCATCGAGATCGAGTGCGACGAAGACGGCACGCGCTACAGCGTCCGGACGGCGGACGGCGAACTCGTTGATTCAGGAAACGACTGGCGCGGACTCCTAAGCCGAATCAAGGCGACGATCCCGGCGGGCGCCGAATCAAACATCACCATCATCTGGCCGTAGCGGACACTGACGCAATCCCATGAATCCACAGAGCTGTCGCTATCAATGGCGCCCACATCCCTACGCAAGGAGCGCGCGCAGGGATTCAAGGTTCGCGGGCTTGAGCACGATGCCGTCGAAGCCGTCTGCCGCGTAGGTGTCCTTCATCTCCACGTCGGCCGTGAAGAGATAGACGCGCGTCTTCGCGACGGCGGGGTTCCCCCTGATCGCCTCGACAAGCTGCATGCCGGTCATTTCCGGCATCCACGCGTCGGTAAGAACGAGGTCGAACCTCGGCGCGTCGTGGGCGGTCAGGATTTCCAGAGCCTCTTTACCGTTGTCCGCGAAGACTACTTCCCCAACGCCCAGCCTGGCGAACATCACCTTCAGCACAAGCTGGTTGATCTTCGTATCGTCAGCCACGAGAATGCGCGTGGAGGAGGCTTTCGGGACAGACGAAGATGACGAGACGGAAGCAACCCCGCCAGGCACGCTTGTCCCTCCCGCACCGTCTGCCGAGTTCCCCTCCACAATCGCGCACGGCACCGTGACGGAGAACGTCGAGCCTTTCCCAAGCTCGGACTCTATCGTCATCTCCCCTCCCATGGCGCGAGCGAGCATCCGGCAGATGTGGAGGCCGAGCCCCGTCCCCTTGCGTTTCGAGGAAACCGCGCCAACCTGGACGAAGGGACTGGCGAGTTTCTTCACATCCTCCTCGGCTATGCCGCAGCCGGTGTCCCTGACGGACATCCGCAGCATGCCGTTCTCGAATGACGCGCCCAGCTCTATAAAGCCCTTCTTCGTGAACTTGACGGCGTTGCCCATGAAGTTGAACGCTATCTGCCTAAGCCTGTGCGGATCGACCATGATGCGGTTCGTCAGGCCTGAGACACGGTAGCGGAACTCCAGCCCGGGCTTCTGATGCGTCGCGCCAAAGGAAGCCACGACATCCCTCGCAAGCTCCACGACGTCCGTCGCCTCGACCGATATCTCCATGCGGCCCGACTCGAGCTTGGAGAGGTCGAGAATGTCGTTGACGAGCTGCATGAGCATTCTGCTGCTCATCATTATCGAGTTCACGGCAAGCTTGTGCTCCTCCTTGGAGTCAAACCCGTTGTTGAGCATCTCCGAAAAACCGACTATTGCGTTTAGCGCCGTACGTATGTCATGGCTGACGGTGCTGAAAAAGAGGCTTCTGGACTTTTCGGCGGCGCGGACGCGCCCCAGCGCGTCCTCAAGCTCGGCCACGTGCTTCGCCGCCTGCTCGTCCTGCACGACGAACACGTTGAAGAAGCAGCTTCCGATGAGGTAGCCGAATGTCGTGAACGGAGAGGCAACCCACGCCACCTGCATGACGACAGTCACCGACACCGTGAAGCAGCACATGAATACCATGATGCTCTTCCTGCGGTCGTTATCCTTGCTGCGCATCCCGTTAACGAGCGCGAACAGGCCCGCAACAACATTGAAGGCGACAAGGAGATAGAACGAAACGTCGCGCATCCAGCCCTCCTTGTATTCGCCAAGGGCGTCGAAATAGAAGAAGTTCCCGGTGAACGGATTGGACACGGACGCGGCGATGTTGAACGCCACAAAAGAACTCGCGCACAGGTCCAGGAATCGCTCGGTCGCCTTGTCGAAGCCAAGGTACTCAGATATGAAACGGCTCCACAGGAACACGGCTGCGGACAACGAGATGAAGTAGAAAAGCGTATCAACATACCACGGCGCAATCCAGCCAAGACCGGCGAACACCCCCCATGCGGCATCCGTTACGAAGAAGGCGAGTATGCCGAACAGAAAGCGCCTGTATCTGATGCCGTGGAGCGTTTCAAACTTGCCCCTGAACATCAGGTTGTAGTTGAATATCAGGTGGACAAGAATCGCCACCATGGAAGATGCCGCATAGGTGTAGTTGTGCATGGTCGCCTCCCTTCTTCGTGCTTATATTACGCTTTGTATACGCACAAGGATGCAAAAGGTTACACGGCATAGGCGATATTTCACCCAATACGGGCGAAGGTTCCAACAGCCTCGTCCCAATCTGCGAAGCAGGTGAAAGCTTCTTGCGAGGCGCGTCAAATCGAGTGTTTTCAGCAGCATCGGAAACGGGACACAAGTCGCCAATCATTTGCTTCAGACGTGTTATGCGGCCATTATAGCAAATTTCGCGATGGAGTAAACGAGGCATTGGGGCTGGAGTATTCCACCTCTTGAAATGCCTGTCGAATCATTTGAGCCGACTGTGCCTCATAAAGGCTGGCGGAATCAGAGCCCGAGCGCCTTTCGTTCCGCCGGGGTGAGCACGCCGTCCTTTACCTGCTTGTCGAGGTAGCTCTTGAGCGCAGCCGCCGACTTCGCGCAGAACTCGTCGCTCTCCTCCTTAGTGCAGAGGCCCTTCTCCGCGCGCTTGCGCGAGCGCGCCATCGCCTTCTCCGCGCCCGTGATCGCGCGCTTCACCGCCGCCGGCACGCGCGGCTGGCCGAAGTCCGCCGCAATGCGCCGCTGCTCCGATTCCGGGAAGATGGAGAGGGGGTAGGTAGTCGTCAGTCGATAGTCGTTAGCCGATAGTCGATAGTCGTTGGTTGATAGTTGGCAGTCGTTGGCTACAACACGTTCGGCCAGGGCGACCTCCTTCTGAGTGAGCTTGACGGGCCACCCCGCGACCACGTTGCCGGCGTGGTTGGTATACCCCCCCTCCGCAAACACGGAAACCGCGCAGAGTAAAATGGAGTATGCCGACAAAAGTGAAGCGAGACGCTTGGATATCTTCTGGAAGTCTGTGATAGAGAGGCTCATAGCTTGGTTTCCCGAATGTTTCGCCATGTACACACGCAACTCGCGAAAAGGTTACACCTTAATGAAGCCCGGGGCCCTTTCGCCGCTGGAGGCGTTGGCCGTTCCGTCGTACGTCTTTTCAGGGTTTGGGGTCGCGGGAATGAACGCCCCTTCGCGGTAATCCCTGATTATGTTGCGCCAGTTCACCGCGGCGTCGCCGAGCGTCTTCAGCTTGGAAATCGCCGTTTCGACGTTGATAGACGAGTACGCCTCGCGCATCTGCAGCCAGATGTGTCCGTCGGCGGGATTGCGCGCGAAAACGCCGCCGCCCGCCCCTGCGAAGGCGTGTCCAGCGTCCAGAAGCACCTGGTAGAGCTGCTCAAGACGCTCCGGCGGCGGCTCGCCGAGGTCTGCGGCGGCCACTAGATACTCGCACTCGCCCTCGTTTGCGACGCGCATCACGAGAAACGGCATGCCGTCGGCGTCGAATGCCGTAGCATCGTCCACGATTTCAGGGACCTCTATGCCGAACCTCTCGGCAAACCGTCGGATCAATTCATTAAACTCCATGCTTTCCCTTGTTGTTCCTGCTTTTTAAGTACCAAGGAACGGTCGTGCCGAGGAACCGCCGTCATGTTCTGCCTGCCTTCATGCAACAGGAAAAGTCGACTCGCATCAACGAATCGACGAATCTGCCGTTCCCCTCGTCATCATAGAAAAACGCCCCGCGCGCCACTCTTGAGACAAGTCGGTAGTACTTCCCTGTTTGAATGGCGCTCCACCTCCTCATGACGCCGCGTATTCTATCACATTTACCGAGCCACAGTCAAGCAGTAGGCCGTTCATACAACGCCGCATCTCGCGCAGAGAAGCAGCAGAAGAAGACTTCCATCTTTTGATCATAGATACTTCCGGACCGTGTTGCGGCTGACGTCCAAAGCCTCGGCGGCGCGGGTGAGGTTCCGTCCGTACTTGTCTAACACCCGCCGCACATGCAGCTTCGTCGCGTCCTCGAGCCTGTCGGGGATGCGCCCCGACCTGAGCTCGAGTCCGCCGAGCAGCCCCGCGTTCATCTCCTTGTGCTCGCGCAGTTGAACGGAACAAACGGCATCTTAGCCCTCGGGCTCTTGTTGTGGATCCGGTTCGCGACCGTCTCCTTGCCCGTTCCGCTCTCGCCGAGAATCAGCACGCGCGCGCGGTCGCACTTGGCGACGCGGTTGATGCGCTCCTGAAGCGTCGTAGACTTTGGTCTCCATCAGCCCAGCGAGCACGGGGGCGGCCTCCTCCGGCATCTCGAGCGCGCTTATCCACGTCGTCTTCACGCCTCGCGCCTTCAGCCGGTCAGTATGAGATTATCGGAACCATTCATCGCGACCTCCTGTTCTTCTTCTGTTTGATCCGATGAATAAGTCGATTTCCGAAACGGACACCGCAAGCGGTGTCGTCAAGAGACAAGCCTCGGCCCCTCCGGCAGCCAGTACACCGCCTTGCCGCAAGGCGACGCCAGCCCCTGCCCCTGTCCTGATGGCAGCGCTTGCGCTGCCAATCCCCCCGCTTGCGCTGCCAATCCCGCCGCCACTTCGTTGACCTCCAGGCACGCCGCGCGAGAGAACTCGACCTCGCTGTTGCCGCGCGCGATGATCGCCGCGCGTCGGTCGCGCACCGCCTCGAGCCACATGCTGCCCACCCTGTAGTCGTGCGGCATCGCCGAAGGCAGGATCTGCACTATTCTCCCCCTAGGCTCGGCCAGCAGCATGTCGCGCACCGCCTTCTCCCCTGGGCTTATCCACCCACCGACGAAGACATAGTCGCCGACGCGCCGGCGAATGCGCGCGACCGCCTCGGCGATCTGCCGCGAAGAGAGTCTGCGGCTTATGCGCAGCGCGATGAAAGGCGCGTCTCCGTCAAGGAGATCGACCGCGCCGATGCCGCGCCAGAATTCCTCGGACGGAAGCCGCCATGCCGCCATCGGCTCGCGAATCGCAAGAAATTCCGGCTGGTTGTGGCGAAGCTCGAACTTCAGCGGATTGTAGTCGATATAGCGGTTGACAGCGGCTATCATTTCCTCAGACACGCAGATCCAGTCGTGGTAGCCCTGCTGCCAGAGCGGGCCCCTCTCGCCCGTCAGCTCGTGAAAGTCCTTCGCGCAAAGGCTCTTGAACGCGCCTATCGCCCGCCCGAGCACAACAAGCGGATCCTGCAGCCCTGCGCGGAGATGAAGCTGTAGATGGACATGGTCAGGCATTACGACGAAGTTGAAGAGATGGATGCCAGGCATCTGCGACATCTCGGCGAGCCTGCTTTCAACAGCAAGCCCCAGCGCAGTTCTCCGAAGCCTCGCATCGACGATTTCTCCAAACAGTCGCCGACGCGGGTTTGTGACGATTGTAATGAACAGAGCCGCTCCCCGGGTGTAGTCATACCCGTTAAACCGCCTGTACCTGCGAATCTCCTTCTTTTCTTTCATCCTCATAATTAACCTCGTTTCTCTTTACTATTCCAACTACCAGCACTGCCCCCGTCCTGATGGCAGCGCTTGCCCCTGTCCTGATGGCAGCGCCTGCACTCCCCGCTCCCAGCGCTGCCCCTGTCCTGATGGCAGCGCCAGCCCCCGCCCCGATGGCAGCGCTCGCCCCTGTCCCGATGGCAGCGCTCGCCCCTGTCCCGAAGGCAGCGCCTGCCCCTGTCCTGATGGCAGCGCTTGCGCTGCCAATCCCCCCGCTTGCGCTGCCTATCCTACCCCGCCGCCCTCAGAAACACCACGCGCCTCAGCCTTCTGGCATAGGAGCTGTCGCCATGTCGTTCTGCCGCGGCGATGATCTCCCGCAGCGCGGCGTCATGTGACGGCGCGACGATCCTGCCGAGCCGCTCGAAGTCACCCGCAGTTCCCTTTACCGCGCTCGCCCAACGCACTTCGCCAAGTTCAAACAGTGCCGTCGCAGCCGCAACGCGCAGTTCGGCCGAGCGGCAGTACAGCTCGTCGCTCATGGCGGACATTGCATCGGCCCTCAGCGATGCTTCTTCCGCCGAAGAACAGGCATAGCGCAATGCCGCGCCGCACACGTCGCTCCGCGCCGACGCCCGCGCCATCATGCGAATCACCCCGAGAACCCCAAGGTCTCGCCCATAGCAATCGAACATGCAGTTAACAAGCGTCTCAAGGCAATCGAACGGCACAGCAAGCGATCGCGCGATCTCAAGATATCTTCGCCGCAGAGAGGCCCGGTCCGGATCGTGCCGCATGACCCGCAGGGCCATTCGCACAAGCGGACCGTTCCCCGATTCGACAGCCTTCGAAGCCAACTCGCCGTCGCACCGCTCCGCCTCGTTCAATTCGGCGAGCCTCTCCCATTCGGCCAGCCAGTCCCCTTTTGCGACGCCGCCCGTCGCCTTCCGCAGATAGTAGTTGACGTACCCCTTTTCGATGCAAGGCAAAAGGCGGCTGAAAACGGGCGTGTCGGGACAGCCGAAGAGCATCAGGTGACGCTTCGCCCTGCTCATGGCGACATACAGCAGGCGATCTGCCTCGCCGGACGACCCACCTGCGCAATCCAGCACATCCGACACATCGGGAATCACCACGGCGTCGAACTGACGCCCTTTCGCCTTGTGAATCGTGGACAAAACAACCTTCTCGTCGCCAACGAGAAGATCCGCCTCCTTGAGTTGCCGCAGCCGGTTCCACTCTTCCGCAAGCACCGCGCCGAGGCTTCTGCCCTCCCCGCCGCAGGCGAATTCGACATACCGCAGGAATTTTCCGATCCTTTCGCGCGAATGGGCTTCCGCCGCCTCGCGCACCGCCGGGTCCAGCTCGTCGCGCACCCTTCCCACCCCCGGCCACAGCTCGCGCAGGGAATACCTCCCCGCCACGCCGAACGCAACGCCCGCGAATATCTCGAAGAGATCGCGGACCGAAGAGTCCCCGCACAGGCATTTCCGGCCTTCCGAGACCGCATCCTTCAGAACGTCGCGGAACGACGTCAGCTTCCTGCGGTTTCGCCATGCCCACATCAGACGGCGGCTGCGGGGATTCGGCAGAAGCGGAATGCGCCCCGCATCGTCCCACAACTTCGCCGGATCAAACCCCGCCGCGAACATTCCGCGCGCAAGATATCTCGCCGCGCTGTGCGAATGTACGCCGAGGGCAAAGCGGCGCAGCAGCCGCGCCCAGTCCGTACGGGAGGCGGTTCCGACGACGACGGAGACGTATGCAAGGAAATCGCGCATGGCGGCAAGCGAGAAGAGGTCGATTCCCGAGACCTTCGAATAGCGGAACCCGAGTTCGCGCACCTTCGCCTCGAGCGCGTCCGCTTCCACGTTCCGCCGCACGAGAATCGCCACGTTCGCCGCAGTCCCGGAATCAACAAGCCAGCGCGTGCACTGCAAGACTTCCGCGTCCGAAGTCGACCTGCAGGCACTCACGACGCCGCTTGCCTGATGCGCGTCTGCAGGGTGCGGAAGAAACGCCCACTCGGAGCGCAGCGCATCGAGCGAATACCGCATCAGTATCTCCAGCAGATGAGGCGTCGCGCGGAAATTCCTCCTGAAGAAGTGCCGCTCGCAGCCGCGCACGGCGGATGCGAAGTTCTCCTCCGAAGCGCCGAGGAACGAGAATATCGCCTGCTCGGCGTCGCCGAAGTAGACGCTCACCGCGTCCTTCGACGTCAGGCCGTGCACGATCTGCCACTGGAGCGGATTCAGGTCCTGCACCTCGTCGATCATCACCCAGCGGAACCTGCGCTCGTCGGGCAGTGGCGATTTCTCCAGGAAAAGATAGGCTTCGTTGATCAGGTCGTCGAAGTCAACGCTGCAGAACCTGCGCTTGAGCGCCGCGTAGCATCCGTTAAGCGCGCGCACCACGCCTTCTCTGTCAAGCTCGTAGAGCTCAGGCGGCATCGCGCGAAGGTGGCGCAGCGGAATCCCCATCCTGCGCTGATGCGCTATCAGCATCGCGGATAGCATGGCGGGATAGGGAGAGCGGTCCTTCTCCTCGCAGCTCGCGAAGTATTCCTCGAGAAGCCCGTGGAGATGCCCTACGCGAAACTCGTTGATTGGTCCCTCCGGCTCCTTTACCACGTCTTTGACGGAACGCAGCACCGTCACGCCGCGCGTTTCCTTTCCGCACGGCTTTCCGGTCTTCAGCTCCTCCCGCAAGACATCGACGACCTCCTTCGCGAACGAAAGCTGCTCGCAGTCGTCCAGAACATGCTTCGCGGGAGAGAGCCTGCCGACCGAGCGAAGAAAGCGGAAGCAGAAATGGTGGAGATTCCCCACCTCGGGCAGCGCGACGCCTGCGCCCTGCGCCTCCACGCGCGAACGCATCTCGTACGCCGCGCGGTTGGTGAACGTCGCGCAGAGCATGCGCTCCGGGTTTACGCCCGTGCGCATGGCGTGAAGAATTCGCTGCGACAGGATCTCGGTCTTCCCCGATCCGGGCGGCGCAAGCACAAGATGGCTCCCCGCGTCGATCTCGACAACCCGCCGCTGCTCATCGGTAAGCTGTATGCCCATATGACAACCTCAAGTGACAATTCAGGATAATCCAGCAGTAACCCCTCGCGGTTCCTCCCCGCTGGTTGAATTGCCCCTGCCTCGGCTGCCCTACGGCCCTGCAGATTCGCCCCTTCAACGCCTCGGCTCCAGGACTCTCCTCACTGCAGGTAAATCAGCATCATTTCCGATGGCCGCCCTACTGGGTTTATTGAACCCCTATACCTTCAGGCCGACGAAGATATTATACCATATCCTCGCTTCGAAATGAGCTGCTAATTGACAAAATGTCATTTTATAGCCCATTCCGATGCATTGCAAGGCTAAATAAGGGCTGCAAATCGACATTCTGCCGATTTACAGCCTCGTCCTCGCCTGCGGCACAATCCCGCAAACGACGGAGGTGTAGATGTCACGGGCGGAGAAATGCGGCAGAGGACTATCACCGGCTCGCTACGGCAACTGAACCTCGACCCTGAAGAACCGCATCTCCGCCTTGTTCTCGTCCGTCACCGTTTGCCACTCTTCCAAACCATCCAGCGTCGCCTTGCCCTTGATGACAGGGTGCGCTCCTTTGATCCATGTCGTGAGGTACGCCCCCATGGCATCTATTTCTGTCTCGCCCGTGCGTAGCCCGCCCCTATTCTATTCCGATCGGAACCGCCCCCGCATTCTTGACCGTCGCCGATCCGTAGCCTACACCTTCGACTACGACGCCTGACACATTCACACTCGTCGCCTTCAGCCGGCCGCCGTTATCGGCATAGACCTTGAACGCCCCCTTGAACGAGCCATCCTTTGCCTTGTAGGTAAGCTTCAGCGCGGACGGATTCTCGCCCAGTTTCGCAGAATCCACATCGGTTCCGCCGCGCTGATACGCGACCTTGCCAGCCTTCGGCAACATCCATTTCGTACCGTTCTGGGAAACAGGCACTCCATCCGGCAGATACGGGAGGGCGCGCTGTCCCCACCTCGCCGAAAACTCTTCGGCGTCGATATGGAACTTCGCACCAGCCTTCAGCGTGCCGGGTTTGCCGGCCACTACGTCGTCCGGGAGACCCTCGACAACCGCCGCGCCGCCGCTATGCGGCAGCCAGAGCGTGAAGGCAAGATTCGTCTTCTTCGTCACGACAACAGGCACGCACAGCCACTCGTCGCCGACAAGCAGCTGACCGTTCGCGGTTGCCTTCGTGCCGTCCGCAAGCGTTACCGCCACCCTCACCTTGCCCTTCTTCGCGATGGACACCGAGGCGCTACCGCCGTCCTCCCATGCTACATTCACCGGGCCGAGCCACTTCGCAAGCAAGTCGTTCGCGACACCCGCCTCGCCCTTGTCTTTCGACGAGAAGAAGTTGCGAGCGCCGTCGATCAGATACGGACCGTAGGTGCCAGACAGCCCCTCCGCACCCAGCGTCACTTCGCACGCCTCCCCGCCGACGAGCCGGATCGACGTCGGACCGTCTGCGGCAATCGCCGCCTTGCCCTTATCTGCGCCCTTGAGCGACTTCTTTGTTGCGCCGACCACGACCGTCGCCTTGACGGCGGCCTTGCCGTCCTTGCCAGTCTTCCCGACCTTGACCTGAATGGTGCCCGCAATCGCTCCCGTTGTCTCGCTGTACAGGCACCCATCATATACACTCGCCAAGGATGGTACGACTCCATTCACCATCCCGTACAACTCCAATGCGTTTTCGGAGGCAGTCTCAGAGGCGTACTCTATTCGCAACCCATTCCACACGCCGGGAATCGCCACATTCCAGCCTGTTGAACCTTTCTGCACATATACAACGCAGTCGGGGTTCATGCCGAGAAAAACGTTTTCACCGCATTTTGGAGCATTGCCCTCGAAACAGATACTTTCAAGCCCGACGCAATACGCAAGCGCCCTCTCCCCGAGTTCGATTATACCTTTGGGAATTACGATTTCACGAAGAGAACCGCAGTTGCGGAAAGCTGACGGGCTGAGCTCGGTCAATGACTCCGGCAGTGTAAGCGATGTCATGTTTGTACAGGACAGGAACGCCCCTTCGCCAAGGCTCGTTACACCCTCGGGGATGACGAGGCTCTCAAGTCCTGCCCAGAAAAATGCCCATTTGCCGACCCTCTTGAGCCCGACAGGCAAAACGACCCTCTTCAGTCCCAAGACCGACACATTCTCGTCGTAATCGAAAGCGCTGTCACCTATTTCGGTCACCCCGGCAGGTATGGTCAGCACCTCCGGACAGCAACCAGTGAATCCTACTAGTACGCTATTTTCAATCTGAAGCGAAAAAGGAGTAAAGGAAGCAAGCCAAGGTGTCCTATCAAACGTAAACGACAACTCCTCTTCTATCGAGTCCCGCTCAAAGCCAAACCTGTCCGCCAAATACTCCCGCAAATCAGCACTAGGGGCTTTGCCTTCAAATACGACAGTGCGCAGTCTTACGCAACCCGCAAACGCACTTTCTCCAAAACCATCTACGCCGGCCGGTATACTGATTGACTCAAGGCCGCTGCACTCCCAGAATGCAAAATAGTCAATCCCCACAAGGTTCGATGGCAATCCGACATATTTCAGTTTCGGGCAATTGCGAAGCATTGCATACGGCAAGTTGGCATCAAAACATATCTTGTGGAGATTCCAATTAGAATATGGGTACATTATCTCCGAAGGAAGCTCTATTCTCTCAAGCGACGTGCAATGCGCAAATTGATTGTATCCGTAAAAGACGAGAGAATTCCCAGCCGAGCGGGTCTTGAAATCAACGTTCGTCAATGAGGTACAGCCGGCGAAGGCTTCTCCTGCGATGTACTTTACGCTATCGGCGATTGAAACACTGCGCAGCGCCTCACTGCCATAAAACGCGAGGGGGCCTATGGCCTTGACCTGAAACGCGACATCAAACTCTGCTATACCGCCGGGACAACTTATAATCACGCAACCGTCCTTAGTGAAGAGTACGCCGTCGCGCGACGTGTAGTATGGGTTGGCATCGGCGACAGAAATGGATTTTAAAGCCCCGCAGCCACCAAAGGCTCCGTTGTAATGTCCCCATTCCAATCCCTCATAGTCGTAGTCCCCTTCGGGTCCTTCCGACCACCACCCTTCGGACCATTCATCGCCCTTCCATATCATGTTGTCGACGTAGTAGTAGTCGTCGCCATCATCGTAATATTCGTCGTCATACGACTCCTCCCATTCGCCGTACCACTGAGACATGGTGCCGAATTCGGCGAATGACGCCGGCAGCATGATCTGCGCCAGTGATTTACAGCCAAGGAAGGCTTTCATACCGATGCCGATGACACCTTCCGGGATTCTCGCCGAAACGATCTTCTCGCATCCGAAGAACGCGAAATCGTCGATGTATTTGACACCCGCTGGAATCGACACGTTCTCAAGCTGACGCGGTGCAGCCACGACGCGCTTGCCGTCTGCCGTCATGAGAAGTCCGTTGACTACCTTGTAGGCAGTATTCCCGGAAGCGACTGAAATGGACTTGAGGTTGCGACATCCCCTGAAGGCGCCCGCCGCGATGTGCCGCACCGAGGCGGGGATCTCTATCTCCGTCAGATTAGTGGATGTGCAGAAAGCGTATTCGCCGATAGTTGTAACCGGCTTGCCGCCAAGAGTTGAAGGAATCGAGATCGCGCCAGAAGTATCTGGCGGTATGGCACTCATAAAACAGTCATTTTCGAAATCCTCGTACCCGGTAGCGAGTTCATCCAGCACGCTATTCATTGCGAACGCATACACATAGACAACGCCACGGCACCCGACGACAAGCGATTCGCCGTTGTTTGCGACATACCTCCAGACGATACCGTCTGCCTTTTCTTCAACTTCGCTCAGCCAATTATAGTCGGCCCCTGCGACAAGTGTGCTTGTCGCCGCAAAGCCTGCCAACAGCATCTGCGACAGACGCTTGGCAAAACATTTATCATTTGATTTCATCCGCTGCCTCCTTTTGTTTACTAAAACTACACTCAGGCTTTCGCTACGGTAGCTGAACCTCAACCCTGAAGAACCGCATCGCCGCCTTGTTCTCGTCCGTCACCGTTTGCCACTCTTCCGAACCATCCAGCGTCGCCTTGCCCTTGATGGCAAGCTGTGCCCCTTCGACATTCCACTTCGATTGCTCCGGCACTATGCTGAGGTTCTCAAGATCAGGCGTTCCATCAGCCTTCAGCGGGAATGCAGTGATCTTGAAGTCGCTTGCAGCATCTTCTGGTTCAAGCCCAAGCACATAACACTCCCACACCTTGCGCCCGTTGGCAGCGACATCCGTCGCTGAACGCGTGGTCTTCTCAGAAATCCACTCGGTTGGAATCGTCAGTGTTTTGCCGCCTCCCATGTCAACCACAACGCCGTCTTCGCCACATGGAGTCCACACGACGCCATCCACCCAGCCGCAGTCGTCATTCTCGCTGCCCGACTCGTCTTTGACATATACCCACTCAAGCGTATGTGTCCCAGAACCATCAACATCAACCGTCACCGAAGCCCAATCCGTGACGCCGTTGATAAACGATTTCTCGACACCATCGACGAGAAGCGAAAGTCCATCCTGGCGAATCTGCTGTCCTTTGAACACGAAGTAGTCCTCGCAGCTCACCTTCCACCGGAACGTGACGGTTCCTGCGCCAGCGACTGTCATTGTCAGCGGTTTTTCGGTATTATCCGCCGTCTCGCCGCTCGACCAGACGCCGTCCGCATCCTGCGTCCATGCGCCCTCGAACAGGCACCGCCACTGCGCATAGAGCGTCATGGATTCTACGATGGCATTATCTGCCGTGACGCGCTCGCCGCCCTCCGCCGCCGTGAACCAACCAAGGAACACATAATCGTCGCGACCCGGGACGGGAAGCGCCCCAACAGCTTCGCCATAGGCGACGGATGTCGACTCCGTCCCACATGTTCCGCCGTTCGCGTTAAATGTGACAGTCAGGAATATGCGCGTCCAATGAGCATACAGCGTTGCATCGTTTGGTATAATGGTTTCCGCCATGACACATTCGCCACTCTCCTTTCCAGTGAACCATCCAAGGAAAGCCCAGCCTTTACGAACCGGCACTGGCAGATCTCCGATCGGCTCGTTCGCACGCGAACGAAGCGTTGCTTCCACCTCGCCAAGAGAACCTCCGTTCGCATCCAGCGTAACCGTCACAGCGCGCGTCGAGGCCCACGACACTTCGTCTATCCATGCGCAGTCTCCCGCGACCGGCTCGTCGTCGCTCTCGTCCTTGACATAGAGCCAGGAAAGCGTATGCTGTCCATCGCCTGCGACGACAAAGGTGTTGGTCGTCCAGCCTGCGTTCCCAATCAGATCACCCTGCTGGACGCCGTCAATCATGAATGCAAGTCCATCATATACGTCACCCTTCACGACTTCGCCGGCAACCTTGCATGAAAATGTGACTATACCCTCGCCGTAAACCACAGCCTCAACCCGACTCGTCTTGCTGTGCGTAATGGCGCCGCTCCTCAGCGCCCATCCGTCCGGCGACTCGTCACGGACGAGCCGCCATCCTGTACCGTTGTCAGGCATGAAGTCAAGGAACGGACAGTTTACGGCGTCTGCATAGGAGGTTGCATCTCTCGTCGTCGTGAAGGACGCAACCGGGCTGTCGAAATAGTCATCTCGGACGGCAATGGCGCGGACAGTCGTTGTTTCGCTGACGACAAACGGCCCGGCATAGCGAGGACTTTCAGCCGTCGGCTCCGATCCATCGAGCGTATAATGGATTGCCGTGCCATTTTCGGCTGTTATTGAAACAGGCGCCGTCTCCCCCTGATAGAACGACTCCGGGGCCACGATCACCGGCGCAGAAAGCTCATTCCGCGACCATACAGCCACCAAAGTAGTCGCCTCGGCGTCGCACGGGTAATCAGCACCTGACTTGAAAACCTTCTCGCCGTCACTCCATCCGAGGAAAGTATGCTTCGGCCACGCAAGCATCCCCTGCGACGGCAACGAAATCGTTCCGTCATCCTGGTAGAACGACATTGAAGCTGGAGTTTCGCCCTCATCGGCCCCTCCCGGATGAAACGCCAGCGTGACAGGCGCGGCGACAGACACGCGCCGAATCCACCCGCAGTCCTCGCCTTCTGCGCCGCTCTCGTCCTTCGTATAGGTCCACTTCAGAACATGTTCACCCTCCCCTTCAATGACATACACTCGATTAGTCCAGTCGACCTCGCCGCAGATTGCTTCTTTCTGAACGCCATCAATGCTAAACGCAAGATAGTCGTACATCCGACCTTTGCGCATCGGCTCGCACGAACACTTCCACTCAAATGTCACCCGACAGGCATTTGTCGCAATGAGTTCAAAATCCGCAGCGCTTGCGTCTTCAGCCGTCAATCGCTCGATATGATAATAGCATATCTGCACGTTCGGGAATAAACTTTCTGCCCCCGTGAATGAGTCGGGAACCCACACGCTCGTAAGACCGCTGCAGCCAAAGAACGCATAAGACCCGATGCTCGTCACACCATTGCCAATCGTAACGCTCGTAAGTCCGCTGCAGTAGTAGAACGCGGATCTCCCGATGCTCGTCACACTGTCGGGTATCATCACACTCGTAAGCCCGTAGCAATGGAAGAACGCGGATACCCCGATGCGCGTCACGCTATTCGGTATCGTCACGCTCGTAAGTCCGCTACAACCGGAGAACGCATGGTCCCCTATGCTTGTCACGCCATTGCCAATCGTCACGCTCGTAAGACCGCTACAACCGGAGAACGCATGGTCCCCTATGCTTGTCACGCCATTGCCAATCGTCACGCTCGTAAGACCGCTACAGTTGTAGAACGCATAATCCCCGATGCCGCGCACCCCACCCAAATCCAGACTGCCGGAAAGCGTATCTGTGGTGCCGACCACCCAGCCATCCACCAACTTCAACCCCGGAACCGTTGTTGTGTCGAAAAGCGAATTACTGCAACCGGAGAACGCCTTATTCCCGATGCTCGTCACGCTATTCGGTATCGTCACGCTCGTAAGACCGCTGCAGCCGCCGAACGCATAATCCCCGATGTTCGTCACTGAATTGGGAATCGTCACGCTCGCAAGCCTGCTACAGTTGTAGAACGCCGTATTCCCGATGCTCGTCACGCTATTCGGTATCGTCACGCTCGTAAGTCCGCTACAGTTGTAGAACGCCGTATTCCCGATGCTCGTCACGCTATTCGGTATCGTCACGCTCGTAAGACCGCCGCACGTTTCAAACGCATGATCCCCGATGCTCGTCACGGGCTTGCCGCCGAGCGTGGCGGGAATCGTCACCGCACCTGTCGGCAACGGCGAGATGGCAGGTGTGTAATCATATGACGGATAATCATTAGAAGTCCCATAAATCTCCGCCGTGTCGCCGTTGATGCGGTACGTCCACGTATAGCCCGTATCCTGGTCGGTCCACGTCTCGGCCCAGACACCAAACGCCGCGGCAACCGCCACCAGCATCATCGTAAGTCTCTTTGCCATTTCATTGTTCCTTTCTTATCACATTTCGCTTTTCATTGGAAACAAGTTTAAAGAGTTCGTTCTTCGCCTCCCAAAGTGCTACTTTCCAGTCACTCTTTTCGCCAAGCTCGACACATCTCCAACCCCACGAATTTTCCGGCAAAGATTCTGCGGCGGGAAGATCCTTTGATATCTCGATCAAGAACACAGGTGCATCCCAGTACGTTCCTGAGTCTTCACGATTCTTGTCTTTGCAGCAACTACTGTTGTAATCCACACCTATCCATCCGCGGTAGATTGTACAATTTCCTGCTTCTTTGTCTTCAGATTTCTTCCGCAGTTCAAAGTACCGCCCGCAGTGACTGTCGGGCATTTCCTGGTCGTTGCCATACACAAAGGCGAAGTCGTAGCCACACTCCGCCATTTTATGAGTAAAATCTTTATCTATGAAATGGTTCTTAAGCGCAAACGGCAGGCACTTCATCGATAGAAGCGGGGTTGAATAGTGGCACACACATGTCTCACTCATGCAATATACATCATCTTCGGCACAAAGGATACCGCCTTTTTGGATCGCTCTCAAAACGTTGCGGAAGAACTCATCAAGTTTTTCTACGCTTGTTGCGACGTCTATTGAGTCTTTAGCGTAGAAACGCAGAATGCCGTCTTTGATATTGCTCTTATAGTAGTCGCAGACAGGCTTGCCCCAACCCGTCTTATCCTCAAACTCAACACAGACAACCGCACCATTCTGCGTATAACGGGCACCTAACCAACCCCACACCGTCTTGCCCGACAACGCTCCAGATGCAATTTTCCATTCAAAGAACTGTCCCATCCACTGCATTGAGCGAAATCTGCGAGGCGATCCTGTGTACAGCTTTACTCCGCTCACTCCTGATAAGCTAGATGTTTCCTTTGCATATGTGGTTGGTTCTACGACTGCTTTCAATATGGCGTCAAACTTCTTTATATCCTTGAAATCATTTACGCGTATTGTCCAATCCTCCGGCACCGTAAATCCATCGAACGGACAGACTCTCTTCACATATGCTGCATACGCCGAAATTACTGGATGTTCGAAATAGTTTGCCGCCTGCAATGCGTCACAGAACTCTTTCCATGTAGTAACTCGGCACAAGCCCTTTACCTTTTGTCTTCTGTCACCAATCGTCACTTCCACATCTTTGACAGACTCGTAATTAGCTATGTAGCCGAGCCGATGCCAAACTTCATCTTCTGTTGCGTCATTCGATGCTGACTTTTTAAGGATATCGAAATAGTCGTCAAAATGATGTTTCCCATCCCAGATTTTCACCTCGACGATGTAGCCGATTCCTTCTTCATCCTTTATCCAAAAGTCTGGCCTCCCATTGGCCTCGGAATGCTCACGTTCAATTGTCACCTTGCTTGCATCCAAGTGCGCATCTTTGAAAAAAAAGTCGAGAAAGAACTTTCTGAACTTCACATCCGCCTCACACATCGCGTATGTGATATCCGAAAGATCGTTCTCTTTGTATGCGCGCTCCGAAAGCGCTTCAAAGAACTTCGCTATGTCTGCCATTTCTTCTACCTCCTTCACACCCTCCACTCAGTTGAAGGCGGGAGAAAGAGAGGGCGCAGTCTCCTGCCGGATTATGAAATTGATAGCACCATTCTGACCTATCAGTCAGTTTGGTATTGACGTAAAAGGCCACTGGAGCCGCACACGCCTTTCAAGTCGTGCGAGACCTTCCTTACTCCGGCGCGGATGCGTTCTCCTACCGCGAGCCGGTCGCGGTCTCGGCGCAATCCTTCCTGAGCCAGCTTTTCTGACTTGTCTGCCACAGCTCTTCCCCACCCCCTCTACTGCGGGCCGGCGGGAGAAAGAGAGGGCGCGATCCCCTACCGGATTCCGAGTGAGGCCCTGGAAAAGCCCTGAAAGAAATCACGAAAGGAGATGCGCCCAAGATAGGACGCATTCACCGTATCGTGGCTCTTTCAGTAGAACTTTCCAGGTTTCACTCGAGCCAACAATGCGACGAACGCAAAGCTGTTAAATTGTCTAATCGGTATTATAGCACAATTTTCCGCTCTTGTGCGGAAAATCTGCCCTCCGCCGAATCGACAATCGCCGCGCCTGCGCCTCCTTCCGTGAAGCCCCAAGGCTTCCGCCAAAGGCCCCACTCGAATACAACTCGTATGCCAGGCGGAAAATCTTACGCATAATTCCAACTGACATTTTCGTGGTAAATCGCCTTCGCCCAAGTGGCGCTCGCAATAATCTATTGCAGAAATCCAATGCGCCATTCCTGACACACGAAGCAAAACCCTTGAATATATCTCACGCCAAGTTCGCGAAGTACGCGAAGTTTCGTTTTTTAGGATTGCTTTGCGAGATTAGCGCACTTTGCGTGAGACAAACAAGCTGGCTCTGCAACTGGCTCATATTTCAGCAAGGATTCCAAATGATTAGTTTTTCGCGGTGACTTGTTGTCGCTCCGAGGGCT